>JASGCG010000205.1 GCA_030054235.1 Bacteroidia bacterium | reverse complement strand
TGTACACGATGGCTGCATTGGCCGCACCAGCCACGCACAGGGCGGCCGCAGCCGCGAAGTGCATCTCAAGCTTCAGGTTCTTCATGTCTTTCTCCAAACGTAGAGGGATAAGGAAAGGGTCGGGTGGCTCGGGCTTCCTTGGACCTGCCACCACCTTGCAAGGCTCCGGGTAAGGGCCCGGACACCCCGGACACGACTCCGGGACGGCGTAACCTGACCGGGTTCCCGAACAGTGCAAATTTCTTGCGCAACAATCCGGGGTTTTTTGGGCGGGTGAAATGCCTCCCTGCCGCGGGCGGGGGCCGATGATTGCCCCCATACTGCGCCCAATGCGGGATGCGCTGACTCCCTCCCCAACCCAATTCGGCCCCCGCAGGGGCGATTTCGTCTCGGATTCCTCGTCCCAGCCTGCTCCGGCACCGAGCGGCAACCCTGCGCCTCGCCCCTTCCACGAGCGCGATCCTTGGGGCGAGAAGGCCCACACGTACCTGCGAGCTCACGGGTTCCCTGCTGCCTCGGATGGGGGCCCCGGTCGCTGGAGAGACCAGCGCCAGTGGACCATGGCAGAACTCGGCACCGGAACCGGCTGCTCGCTGGCCTGCCTGGTGGCCGCGTTCGAGCGCCATGCCACCCCCGACCAGCGCCTGCACTACGTGGGCTTCGAGAATGATCCAACCATGCTCGACTGGTGGCGCGATCCCGCGAGTCGCACGTTGGTCCCACCGTCAGAGCGCGCTGCGCTCGAGGCGATCCTCGCACGCCCGATCCGATCGACCCAAGGCGTGGCTCGCTGGCGACTGCTGGATGGTCGCGCGACCGTCACCCTGGTGCTGGGCGATGCGGCTCGCTGGCTGCCGAACTTCAGCTTCCTTGCCGATGCGTGGTTCCTCGATGCCTACGAGCCGGCCATCGAGACCATGCTCTGGACGCGCGAGGTGCTCGGACACGTCGCCCGACTGACCAGGGCGGCTGGTACCGCCTCGACCTTCTCAGCCGCAGGTGCCGTTCGGACGGGGCTCGACGCGGCGGGCTTCGATGTGCAGCGCGTGGCCGGCTTCGACACCAAGCGGCACATGACGGTGGCGACTCGTCGCTCGGGAGCCGCAGCCTCTTGCATCCAACCGTGGTTCACACCACCCCCAGCGGCGAACCCCGAGCGCGTGACGATCTTGGGGACAGGCCTTGCCGGCGCCTGGTGCGCGCGGGCCTTTGCCGAGCGTTGCGCGCGGGTCACGGTCATCGATCCGCAACGCTCCGCTCCGCGCGCCAGCGACGTGCCACTCGCGGCCGCGGCCCAGCCTGATGGATCGTGGCAGAGCGAGCAGGTCCGCGTCCACGATGCTGCGTGGCACCTCCTCGCCGATCGCTGCGTCGACCTCGGCGTGCCGCATCGCCTGCTGCCGATCACGACCCTCGCCGGGCCAACGAGTCGGATGGCACTCATCGCTTCGCCCCGCGAACTGATCCATGCGCTGCTGGACCACCCGCTGATTCAGGTGACCGACCGCGCATCGCACGAAGGTTGCGTCGTGCATGCCACGGCCTTCTCAACTCCGGCGCTCGATGGAACGGTCTGCAGCCGCGCCCAACCGACCCCAAACGGCGGCTCGATCGGCCAGATCCAATTGGCGAACGCGCTCGACACGGCCATCATGCACGAGGGTTACGCCCTTCCCTGCGCGGACGGCGTGCACGCGTGGATCGGTGCAACGAATCACCCGGGGGTGTGGGCCGCATCCCCGCACGACGTCGCAACCCACCCGATGCGCATACAGCCGGAAACCGCATCGCTCGAGGCCATCACCGAACGCCTCCTCGGAGCATCGCATCCAGTGATGGCATCGTGGTCGGGCACGCGCGCCGCCAGCCTGGACCATCTACCGATGGTCGGCCCCGTCGCGGACGACGGCGCGTTCACCAGGGCCTACCGCGCCATCAAGCATGGGCCGATGGCGCAAGCGTGGCCGCCATGCTCCTACGCAACCGGCCAATGGTGCTCGATCGGGCACGGCTCGCACGGCATGCTCACCGCTCCGCTCGCCGCTGACCTGATCGCCGACTTGGCGTTCGGCACACCGAGATCGATCACCGATGAACTGCTGTCCTTCCTGCTGCCGCAGCGCTTCGCGCTTCGTGACCTCAAGCGCGCGCGCGACTGAGTACAGGTCGGCCGCTCCCCGGCACTCCCGCCGCGGCGCCTACGCCATGATCCCGCGCACGACCTTCCCGTGCACGTCGGTGAGGCGATAGTCGCGCCCTTCGTGTCGGAAGGTCAAGCGCTTGTGCTCGAAGCCCAGCAGGTGCAGCATCGTCGCGTGCAGGTCATGGACCTCGACGGGGTTCTCGATCACGTTGTAGCCAAACTCATCGGTCTTGCCCCAACTGATGCCGGGCTTCACCCCGCCGCCGGCCAACCAGACCGTAAAGCAGCGCGGATGGTGATCGCGGCCATAGTTCTCGCGCGCGAGCGGCCCCTGGCAGTACACCGTGCGCCCGAACTCCCCGGCCCACAGGACCAGCGTGTCATCAAGCAGGCCGCGCTGGCGAAGATCCTTGATCAGCGCAGCCTGCGGCTGATCGACCGCGCCGGCCTGCGCACGCAGTTCTCCAGGCAGGTTGCCGTGCTGGTCCCACCCGCGCATGTACAGCTGCACGAATCGAACGCCACGCTCCGAGAGCCGTCGTGCCATCAGGCAGTTGGCAGCGAACGAGCCCGGCTTGCGCACATCGGGCCCGTACATCGCCAAGGTGGCTTCGCTCTCGTCGCTGAAGTCCGTCAGTTCGGGCACCGACATCTGCATGCGGTACGCCATCTCGTGCTGCGCAATGCGCGCCTGCACTTCAGGATCCAGGCTGTCCTGGAACTCGCGCGCGTTGATCTCGCTGACCAGGTCCAGCATCTGCCGCCGATCCTCGCGCGTCAGTCCATCGGGGTCGCGCAGGTGCAGCACGGCATCTCGTCCGGCGCGCAGCTTGCAGCCTTGGTGTTCGCTCGGCAGGAAGCCGCTGCCCCAGAAGCGCGCACTCAGGGCCTGCATGTTGCCCAGGCCCTGCGTGATCATCACCACGAAGCTCGGCAGGTTCCGATTCGCGCTGCCGAGCCCGTAGCTCACCCACGCGCCGAAACTCGGGCGCCCCGGCTGCTCGGTGCCGGTCTGGAAGAACGTGATGCCCGGCTCATGGTTGATCGCCGAGGTGTGCAGCGAGTTGATGAAGCAGATCTCGTGCGCCACGCTGCCGGTGTGCGGCAGGAGTTCGCTGAGCCACACCCCGCCTTCGTTGTTCTCGTGGCGATCGAAGCGGAACATCGTCGGTGCCACCGGGAATCGCGCCTGACCGCTGGTCATCCCCGTGATGCGCTGGCCGTTGCGCACCGAATCCGGCAGGTCCTGGTCGAACCGATCGACCAGTCCCGGCTTGTGGTCGTACAGGTCGAGCTGGCTCGGCGCGCCCTCCATGTGCAGGTAGATCACGCGCTTGGCACGCGGCGCATAGTGCGGCAGGTTCGACAGGATGCCCGCGGCCTCGTTCGAGACCGATCCCGCGAGCGCACCCTTGGCCATCGTGAGATCAGCCAGCGCCGCGCCGCCCAAGGCGGCACCGAGCGAGCCGGCGACCTTGCCGAAGAAGCGCCGACGCGTCAGGTTGAGCAGGTACTCCTCAAGCGGGTCGGCTGGGCCTTGCGTGATCGGGTCCTTGCGCATGGGGTGCTCCTTGGCGTTCAGTCCTTCACGATCACGGGGTCGCTCGCCAGGATCGCGTTGGCGACCATGGTCCAGGCGGCCAGCTCGGCCGGCTCCATCGATCGGCCGGCGGCATGCTCGCCGACGGCCACGAGCTTCATGGCGTCCTCGGCGCTGCGAGCGAAGCGTGCGCGATACAGGTCCAGGTCCTCGAGCAGGCGCTCAAGCAAGCCAGCACGTGGTTCATGCGCGGTGGCCCGAACAAAGAGCGTGCGCATGCGCGCCGCATCGCTGCCGGGCTCGGCGAGCACGCGCGCAGCCGCCGCACGCGCTGCCTCCACGAACTGCGGGTCGTTCCAGAGCACCAGCGCCTGCAGCGGCGTGTTGGTCG
>JASGCG010000204.1 GCA_030054235.1 Bacteroidia bacterium | reverse complement strand
CTCGATCGACGCGTCGGTCCGGCCGACCATCAGGGTCACAGCCTGGCCAAGGCGCTGGGTGGCTTCGTCGGCCTTGCGGTCCGATTCCGTCTGGCCGCCGCGGGCCGCATCGGCCATCTTGCGGGCGTCGTCGTACTTGGACCACAGGACGATGCTCGACACGAGCAGCGCCACGGTCGCCAGAACGAAGATGACCAGGCCGATGACGGTGCCGTTGCTGCCGGAGCGCGATGCCATGGAGAGCTACCTCGTGGGGGTCAGGGGTGGCGAAGGGCCACCCCGAGACCCGGAGTGTCGCGCATGGAGGGGGCATGCGTCAAGCGGATCGGTGGTCCGATCACCATGTCGGCGGGCGGGTTGCGCCGAAGCCGCCTTGCCGCCATAATGCCGGATCCCCCGCAGACAGCAGAGGAACCACACCAGTGCCCAACACCGCATCGGCAAAGAAGCGAGTCCGCCAGACCGAAGAGCGCAACGCCCGCAACCGCTGGCGCCGCACCCGCGTGAAGGATGCCGTCAAGGCGTTCAACACCGCCGTGCTGGCCGGCGACAGCAAGGCTGCCGCCGAGGCCTACAACAAGGTTGCGAGCCTGATGGACAAGTTCTCGCACACCCCGACCATGCACAAGAACACGGCGGCCCGTCGCAAGAGCCGCCTTGCCAAGCGCCTGGCCGGCATCACGGCGAAGAAGTGAGCCGTGGCGGCCCGCACGCCGCGCACACGAACCAAGCCCCGAGCGGCCCGGCCTGACGCCGGGCCGCTGTCCTACTGGGAGCGCTCCAAGCAGCCGCTGGAGATCCTCGCGCTGCTGGTGCCGTTGATCGTGCTCTACGAGATCGGCCTGGTGCGATGGCTGGCGTCGTCGCAAGGCGTGCAGACCAACGACGCGCACCGTGCGCTGGTGCACCTCTTCGAATCCTTCGGCATGGATGCGACCCGGCTGGGGCTGCCGGTCCTGAGCCTGCCGGCCGTGGCGATGGTGGTGGTGCTGCTGGTGCTGCACGTTCTCTCGCGCAAGGCATGGTCGGTCGACCTGCCCACGGTTGCGGGCATGGTGGTGGAAGGAGCGCTTGCGGGCCTGCCGCTCTATGTCCTGGTCCGGGCCGTCATGGGGTTCGCCATGATGGCCACGACGGCAGCTCCGGGCGCCTGGCTCGGCGACCGCATCCTGATCTCGATCGGGGCAGGCCTGTACGAGGAGTTCATCTTCCGCATGGTGGCGCTGCTCTTGCTGCATTCGCTGCTGGCGGATCTCCTGCGGATCAAGGAGCCGTGGTCGACCTGGGTGTCGGTCGTCCTGGCTGCGCTGGCGTTCGCGGCGTACCACCCGCTGCGGGGCGCGACGGGCGCCATCGAGTGGCCGGTGTTCGTGTCGCTCTTCGTGGCCGGGCTGTACTTCGGCGGCCTGTACGTGGTGCGGGGCTTCGGCATCGCGGTCGCTGCACATGCGTCGTACGACATCGTCGTCGCGGCGGTTTCGCAGCCTGCTGGATAGCATCGCCTTCCATGTCCGATGCACGCTCTGTCCGTCTGCTCGTGCTCGATGTGGACGGCGTCCTCACCGATGCCGGCATCATCTACTCCGAGGATGGCGTGGAGCACAAGCGCTTCTGCGCGCGTGACGGTGCGGGCATCGTCGCGTGGCGGCGCCTGGGCAATCGCGTGGCGATCCTCTCGGGGCGGACGTCATCGACGGTCGAACGCCGCGCACGCGAGCTGGGCATCGAAGTCGTGGTGCAGGGATCGAAGGACAAGCTCGCTGACCTGCGGACGATTGTCGATCGATGTGGATGCACGCTCGACGAGACGGCGATGATGGGTGATGACTGGCCGGACCTGCCGGCCATGATGGCCTGCCACTACCGGATCACCGTGGCCGATGCATGCCAAGACGTGCGCAGCATCGCCGACTTCGTCGCGCGCCATCGTGGCGGCCATGGTGCCGTGCGCGAGGCGATCGAGCACCTGCTGCTGGAGCAGGGGCGCCTGGCGGAGGCCCAATCGTGCTTCGTGGCCTGACGCCGACGCGCCTGGTCCTGCTGGGCTCGGCGCTCCTGATCAGCGCAGGGCTGCTGGTGGTGGCGGCCGGGAGCGATCGTGGCATTCCGCGCGGAACGCCTCGTCGCATCAAGGATCCTTCGTCGCTCGCTCCGCCGACGTCGCTTGGCCAGGATGAGGCGGCGCGCGCCGGAGCACCGGCTGAGATGCGCGGCGGCATGCAGCTCGATGCTGGTGCATGGGTGCAGGTCGCGGGTCCCGATGGCAAGGTCAAGCAGCGCTACACGGCCGATCGCATCGATCCGCGGCCGGGCCAGTGGCTGGAGATGGTGCAGCCTCGTGCGGTCATGCACAGCCCCAGCGGCCGCATCGTGGCGCTCCGCGGCGATCGTGGGCGCGCACACGTGCCGGCCAAGGCGCTCGAGAACGGACGATTCGAAGGCAACGTGGTGGTGAGCATCTGGATGCCTGACGACGAGGGGCGCAGCCGCGACATCACGACCGAGGAACCTTCGGTGGTCGTGCTCGCGCGCGAAGCGACCTTCGATGCCATCCGCAATCGCATCGATGCTCCCGGCGAGGTGCAGATCTCGAGCGAGACGCTGCAGTTCACGGGCGAGACGCTCGAGCTCGTCCTGTCGGCGGATGGGCGATCGATCGAGCTGCTGTCGGTGCGCAGGCCGCTCTCGCCGCTCGTCATCACGCGACTGCCCGGCAGCAAGGCAGCGGAGAGCGCGGCGCCAGGGGCGCCCGGTTCGCGCGCAGCGCGGGCTCCCGGAACGGCATCGTTCCCGGCTGCCGTCGTGCCGGTTCTGGCGAACCATGCGCCGAGCGATGTACCGCAGTACGCGACGCAGGAGCCCAAGCGAGCGGGGCGGCCCTACCGACTGCAGCTGCGTGACGAGGTCCACATCACACGCGAGCGAGGTGGACAGACGAGTTCGATGACCGGCGACCAGCTCGTGGCCTACTTCCATCTCGAGGAAGGTCAGGCCGGCGATGCGCTCGTCGATGCATCAGGTGCGCGGCCAGACCTGACGAGCGTGCAGGAGCGCTCGCGCCGCCCGGCGAGCGCAAGCCCGATGTGGCCTGCGGGGTCGGGAACCGCAACGGTCCCCGCGATCGTCGCGTCGCATGTGCTCGCCGTGCTGCCATCGCCGGTGATCGCGACGCCTGCGCGTGAGGATCCCGAGCGCGTCGTGGTGCGCTTCACGGGCCCGCTCCTGATGCGGCCCGCCGTGGCCGATGAGCAGCCGCCCGCCGACGACCGCATGCGGGTCGAACTCGACGGACGGCCCGTTGAGTTGGCCGACCTGCCCATGGCGCTTCGTGCGCCCGATGTGACGGTGGATCTTGTGCGCACGACCGATGGGGACCAGCCCGAACGGCTGCTGGCCAAGGGCGGCGCGCGCGCCACCGATGGCACGCGGGTCATCGAGGCATCGACCATGGACATCCTGCTCGATGGCCAGCCCGGAGGGAGCGAGCCTCGGCGGGCGGTGCTCACCGATGGCGTGCGGCTCTCCGATCGAGAGCGTGCGGCGAGCGCACGATCAGCCGACATTCGCTTCGCGCGAGGCAGCGATGGCAAGGCCCAACCGCGGCGCGCGGAGCTTCGCGGCGGCGTGACGATGGTCGAGGGCCCGCGCACGGTGGGTGCGGGCGATCTTGACCTTGACTTCGTGGAGATCGAGGGCGCGGCTCAGCCTGTGCGTGCGCGCCTCCGCAACGAGGTGCGCATCAGCGACGACCTGCAGGTCCTGTGGGCGAAGGAAGTCGATTGCTCCTTCGGCCCGATGGAGGGATCGAAGGGCCATCAGCTCGTGCAGGCCGATGCCTCGTCGACGGTCCAGCTGCAGGTCAAGGATGGCGCGCGCGTCTTCGCGGACTCGCTGCAGGCGGATCTCGTTCGGCGGCAGGCGCTTCTGCGCGGGCCTGGGTTGCAGGTCGTCCGCGGACCGGTCCGCGTGGACCAGATCGCCTCGCTGCGCGTGGACGAGCGGGAGCGTTCGGCGCGCGTGGACGGTCCGGGGCGCGCGCCGGGGTTCGAGAGCTCGCTCCGTGCGGACGCGCTCGC
>JASGCG010000203.1 GCA_030054235.1 Bacteroidia bacterium | reverse complement strand
TTTTGAAGTTGGTTTTAGGCATTATAATTGAAGCCGCTTAAATACATGTATGGCCCACCACTGGTTTACATGTGGGTGTGTCTGTATGGGTGTGGGTGGGTGTGGGGGTCATCCTTCGATCGATCCCCCTGCCGCGCGCCACGCCGGCCCAGCAGCAGCAAGCGCTATCGCTGCAGGCCGAGGGCGCTCTGGCACCCGATGCGCCACGCTGCCGATCGGCGTGCGCGGTCGTGCCCGATGGATCGACGGGCGCCGAGGAACGCTTGGGCATCGTGCTGGAGTGGAAGCCAGGTGGTGCGGTGCATTTGCCGCCCGGCCTGAAGGCCGACGACGGGCGCCGCGGCGCGCACGGTCCGGTTGCACCCCGCGTGACCTTCACCGCGCCGGTCGCGGGCCTGCTCGGCCTGATGTCGGCCGATGGCCTGGGGCGCGCGGCCCGCATGTGCATCGACGTGCAGCCTTCGACCGGATCCGTGGCGGTCGTGGCCTCGCGCGAAGGGCATCTTGTGGCGCGCACGCTCATCGAGCGCAGCGACGACGCCACCGAGTTCGCGGGCGCGATCAGCGAAGCAGTCAACGACACGGCGATGCTCGGCCACTGGTCCGAAGAGGACCTGATCGCCGCACGGCGCGCGATGCCGGCAGCGTTCGCGCAAGGTTTCGCGGGCCTCGCCGGTGCAGACGCGCTCGGCTCGGCACTCGCCGGTGCACCCGATGATGCCGCCTGGCGCGCGCAGTTCGGCGATCTGGCCGGCGTGGCGCTCGCCCTGCGCAGCCCGCTGGCGCTGCTCCTGGGCCTGATGCCCATCGAGCCCCGTCGGTCGCAGGGACTCATCATCGATGCCCTGACGCGCATGGACAGCCCGACCTTCACGAAGCGGGCGCTGATCGCCGCGGGCCTGGCCGTGGTCTTCGGTCCCATGGCCGTGGCTGGCCTGCGGCTCGCGTGGCTGAACTTCAGGCTCTCGGATGCAGCGGCGTTCGAGGCGGCGATGGTGTCGAGCGAGCGGCGGATCGCGCTCTACGGGCAGGTCGACAAGCTCGGCTGGCCGATGAGCAAGCTCCTGAGCGACGTTGCCTGCACCACGCCTGATGGCATCGAACTTGAGTCCATCAACATCGACCATGGTTCGAACGTGCAGGTGCGCGGTCTCGCGCGCGGCGTGGGCGACCTGTCGAGCGTCGATGCCATCGTGATGATGGAAGAGCGCATGCGCGCCTCGAAGGTCTTCTCACGAATCGTCAAGAGCTGGGAAGAACCCAAGGGCGGGAGCACGGAGTTCTCGATCACCGCGCAAGTCGCGGATCCGATGCTCATCGTGCGCTACTCGGAATCGCAGGACTACGGCAAGAAATCCCTGGCCGAGCAACGCTGGGGCCCCATCGACAGCGACGGCTTCCTGATCGAGGCCGGCTCTGCGCCGGCGGCGCCAGCGGGTCCCGCGCCGGTCGCGACGGGTGAACCTTCGCCGGTGCCCGTGGTGCCAGACATGGTTGCCGGCGGCGCGCCGGGTTCAGGCACCGCCGCAGTGGTGCCCAACGGTGAAGCGGCCATCGGATCGACGGGCAGCCGTGCCGTTCCGGCAGGCGCGGCGGCCGCGGCTGCAAGCGAAGCAGCGCGCGCGCCCGCAGCGGCATCCGGCGAGGCGAGCGATGCTGCAACCGGTGGCGATGCTGCGGTCGCCGCCAACGGCGAAGGGTCGACCGAAGCCGACGGCGAGGCGCGCGAAGGCCGCGGTGGCCGGCGCGGCGGCTTGCCAGGTGCCAGCGGTCCCACCGAAGCCTCTCGACGAGGTCGACCGGCCGTTGGCGCAGCGCAGCCCGCGGAGCAACCGATTCCGCCAGCGCTCACGCAGGACCAGGTCGACGCGATGAGCCGCGACGAAGCGCGCGACATGCTGATCAAGATCGCGGCCATCCGCCAGCGTGACGGCCTCGACGAAGAGACATCGGCCCGACTGAAGAAGGACTTCGACATGCTCAAGGCAAGGACGAGGAAGCCATGAGCGTGGTGCAGGACGCCATCGCGCGCTTCCATGCGCAGCGACCGCTCGTGCGCGCCGGCATCTCGGTCGTCGCGGCACTCGTCGCCTACACGTTCCTCGATGACTACCCGTGGGCGCTCGCTCGCTCGTGGTCTGCCGAGGCCGATCACGTGCAGAAGGTGCTGCACGAAGGCGCGCGCAACGAGGAGGACCTGCCGGGCAAGGTCCGCGATGCGATCGCGGTCTACGGGCGGCTCGACCTGCCCGGCTCCGAAGCCGAAGGCGCGAACGCCCTGTCGATCGCCGTCAAGGACGCTGCGAAGAAGAACAAGGTCTCGAGCTACACCTTCCAGACCCGCACCGGCGGCAAGCTGCCGAAGGCGGCCTCTGATGCGGCGGGCATCACCTCACGCGTCGAGCGCTTGATCGGCGAAGTGAACTTCGTCGCAAGCCCGCAGGACACGTTCGGATTCATCCAGTCGCTCGAGTCATCGCCCGCGGTCGATGCCCTCGGCAGCGTGCGCATGGACTGGGACGACAAGGCGAAGAAGCTGAGCGTGCGGCTGATGGCCGAGGCTTGGGTCACCGCCGGGAAGGCGAAGACGCCATGATCGACCTGCGACACGCCATTCCGACCGACCTGCTGCGATCGCCGCGGGTGATCGCCAGCGCGGTCGCCGTCACGGTGCTCGCCATCGTCGGCGTGACGGCCTTGAGCGACCTTGGTGGGTCCTTGCTCGCTCCCGGCGTCGATCCCGAGCGCGCCGACCGCGTGAGCCCGGAGTTCACGCGACACGAGCAGATGGCGCTGATCCATCGCAAGCGCTTCGAAGGCCGCAGCCTGTTCACCACGCCGCTCAAGCCACCAAGCCGCCCCAAGCCAGCACCGGTCGTGCGGACCGAACCGCCCAAGCCCGTGGCGCCGCCGAAGCCTGCGGGGCCGCCGGCGACCTACGGCGGACCGCGGCCGACCGGCGTGATTGCTGACATGCTGGTGCTCGCCGGCGGTCGCACCGTCAAGGTCGGCGAGTCCGGCGATGGCATCACGGTGGTGGCGATCCTTCCGCCCGATGAAGTGCGCCTGAAGTGGTCGGGCGGCGAGTACACGGTGTCGCTGCGCGAGAAGTTCGACACCAGCGTGCTCTCGTCGGGGTCGAGCAGTTCGATGGGCCGCACGAACCCGCCAGGCATCACGCCGGTCGCTGCCGATCCGAACGCGGCCCCTGCGACGGCGCCGGCTCCGGCGCCCTCGACGCCGGGATCGACTCCTGCGCCAGCCGTGCCCGCCCCCGGCGAGGCGCCTGCATCGACTGACCTCGCACCCGCGGTGCCAGCAGCGCTCGACGCCTCGGCGATCGAGGCGATGGATCGCGAACAGGCCTCGAAGGCACTTGAAGAGGTGAGCCGTGCGCTGCGCGGCCGCTCGGGCGACCCGGCCGTGAAGGAACGCCTCGAGCGCGAACGCCAACTGCTCATCGATCGAGTCAACAAGCTCGACTGAACCCACGAACGACCAACGACCAGACCTGGAGCTCCCGTGAACCGATCGAACACCACCATGCTCACCACGCTGCTTGCCACGGCGGCCACCCTGACGCTGCTGCCCACGGCAACCACCACGCTGGCCCAAGGCGGGCGCCAGGTCCCGCCCACGCCGCAACCCACGCCGCCGCCAGCGCAGCCTGCCGGACAGCCTGCTGCGCCCGTGAGTCGCCCCGCCGATCCATCGCGTGAACCGACCCAGGAGCCCACGATCGAGCCCGACGAGCCGACGGAGCCCGCTCCGGAGCCCGTCGCTGCACCAGCGGCTGCCCCAGCGGCATCGCCCGCGGCTGAGCCATCGCCAGAACCCAAGCCGGCACAGGATCCGACGCAGGAGCCCACTCAGGAGCCGGCTGCCGAGCCCACCGCGGATCCGAGCGACGACCCCGAGCCCCCCATGAACGAGCCTGCGGCGCAGGAGCCCGTTGCGGATCAACCTACAGCCGCGACGGATGAGCCGAGCGAGCCCGCCGCGAACGATGATGGATCCGCTGCCCCGCAGGCCACCGATGGCAGCGTCGACCCTGACGACGCCCCCCTGCGCATCTTCCGAT
>JASGCG010000202.1 GCA_030054235.1 Bacteroidia bacterium | reverse complement strand
CGTGGCCCGCCGAAGCAGAGTGCGACGGTCGGCCCGGGCCTGGGGGATCACGCCCTGGGCCTGCAGCGCGTGCAGCAGGAAACGGTCGATGTCCGCCGTCGATGAGGTGGTCCCGGCCGGCTTGGGTGGCCGAGGGCGGGCCATCGGCTGGTAGGACCAGTGGTCCCGCTCGATGAGCGCCGCCTTGGCCTTCCAGATGGCCGCCGCATCTGGATCCGCCGGTGCCGAGGCATCGACCATGGCGTGGTCGGCATCCTTGGGCAGGGTGGGTTCG
This sequence comes from Bacteroidia bacterium, assembly GCA_030054235.1. Lineage (GTDB taxonomy): Bacteria > Planctomycetota > Phycisphaerae > Phycisphaerales > SM1A02 > SYIB01. Next base: position 3,840 of record JASGCG010000202.1, on the reverse strand, counting down.
TCGGGCAGGGGGCAGGCCAGGCCGCGGGGCGCGGGACCAACCGCGGCCAGCAGGCTGGCCCACAGCAGCGCACCCTGCAGGGAACGGCGAGCCGAGGGATTCGCCTTGGGCCATGGCACGGACGGATCCTATGGGTGATCCGCCGCGCGACCAATGGTCGGGGTCGCGATTGATCTGTGCCAGATTCTGGCACTTTCTAGTCAGGATGGCCCGCGGCGCCCCTTCTATGCAGGGCCGATCGGGATCCAGCCACTGGGCGTCACGCCCGGCGGGGGTTCTCGCCATTAGCCCTGTCGTCAGCCCTTTCGTCCGGGCTTTCGTCTGGGCTTTCGTCTGGGCTGTCGTCTGGGCTGTCGTCTGCCCCGTCACGAGATCTGTCACGGTTGGCGCGGAACCCCGTTGGAACCCGCTCTGAACCGTTCACCACTCGCCCCCAACCACGAGGATCGATGTCACTGACTCCACTCTTTCGACCCACAACCTCACTTCCGACCCGCGTCACACTCGCCCTGCGCATGATCGCCACGTTCCGGGGGGCGTTCCTGGCAGGCCGACACGGGCAACCGGGCCTCTCACCCCGCGAGGGTGCCATGTACCTCGCGGCCGTCGAAGTCGTTCGTCTGTACATGTGCGGTGAACACGACTTCGCCGATGCCGCGTCGGCACGAACAAGCGATCGCCAGCCTCTGGCCGAGCCGGAGGGTGATGTTGCATAGCGGGGCAGCCGACGCTGGTGTCGCTCACTGTGTCATGCACTGTCACACTCAAGGCCCCCCGGGGGAAAGAGTTTGAGGACGCGACGTTCAACCCCTCAGCTGGAGGAAAGCCCACATGTCGAACCACCGCACCCGCCGCACCGCGCGGCGCTCGATGTCGCTCGCCACCGATTCGATCCGCGCCGATCGCGCCCGGACCGCGGCACAGGCCAGCCTCGCCTCGGCCGGCTCGCTCAGCCTGCTCGACCTCTACACCTTCGCGCAGGATGCCGTCCATCACATGGTGGCCCTGAGCTGCCCCACGGTCACGCAGCTGCGCCATCACATCGTCGAGCGCGTGCTCGACCGCATCGCCGGGCGTCTGCGCCGCGATGGTGAGCAGGGCCTGCGCTTCGCGACCGTCCCTGCCATGGAGTCCTACCTCAAGCAGTCGATCCGCACGAACCTCATCGATGCCCGTCGCGCCGCCAAGCTCCGTGCCGAGGCCGCTCCCATGATCGATGACCAGGGCACTGCCATCTCCGTGGTGGAGATCCTCCCCGATCCACGCACCGCCGCACCGGGCGCGAACATGATCGATCCAGTGCATCACGTGCTGCTCGTCCGCGTCCTGACGCGTGGGATCGATCGTCTCTCCCCGGATTGCCGCCAGGCGCTCTCGCTCTCGCTCGACGGCCGCGCAGCACCGCAGATCGGCGCCATCATGGGCCGCACGCCCGAGTCGGTGCGCCAACTGCTCTCGCGCGGCATCCGTTCGCTGCGCACGATCGTCACGTCCGAACTCGAGACAGCCGGCATCCCAGTGGCTGACATCAACTTCGCACACCTTCAGTGCCTCGCTGAGCTCACCGCCAAGCGCTTGGCCGTGTAACGCGCGACATCGGGCAGGAACGCGCGCAGCCAGAGCGCCATGCCGCCGCGTTCACCGCTCGTGCCCCGCGGCCACCATGTGCGCGCTTCGGGCGATCTCCTTGCGCCACGCGAGCGGCTTGATCAGCCGCACCTTGCCGCCCAAGGCCTGCACGCGCCGCATGACCTCGATCTTGCTGCTGGTGCGAAAGCGCACGCGCACGGTCATGCCCGTGCCCTGACCGCTCAGGGTGACCTGCTGGTCAGGGTGCCAGAGTTCGCCAACCGCAAGCGTCAGGTCGATCGCGTCGTACTCGAGCTCGACGGCCTCGGTCGGCCCTTGCTGCACGAAGCCACCCACAGATGCCTTCACAAGTTCCCGCAGTGCAAGCCCCTCGGGCACGCGGAACGTGCCATCGAGCACGCGGACCGACAGGATGCGCTGCATGGCGAACGAACGCAGCACTGGCCGCTTGCGCAACGACTCGCTCCACTGCGCCGCCGTGCCCGACTCAACCTCGGGATCGCGCAGATTGCCGATCTTGTGCACGAGCAGGTACGCACCACCGGGCCGCAGCACGATTCCCAGGGGCAGCACGACCTGCTGCTGATCGAGCTTGCCCTTGCTTGCATTCAGGTACTCGACCACCAGCGGCTTGCTCTCGCGAGCCGCCAGGAGCGCATCGCGCCAGACTGCAGCGGCCACATCGTTCCATGCCGACTGCCGCAAGATGGACTCATCGAGCGAACGGCGCAGGGCGCTCGACGAACCCGCATCGAGCGTGTCATCATCGTCATCCTCGTCGGACCACTCCTCGGCGGCACCTTCGCTGCGCACGCCCGGCGCGAAGTCGGCGATGAAGAGCACCTTGTTCAACCGCACGGCCTCGGCCATGGCGCCACCATGCATGCCGTGCCTGGCGACCGTCTTCACCCGCTTGAGCTCCGCGCCGAAGAGCGCTTCCATCTCCTCGTGCCAGGGCGTGCCTCGAAGCGCCCAGCCGAGCTTGCGTAGCACGACCAGGAGCTGCTCCGGGATCTGCGATTCAAGCGTGCCATCGCGCCGCGGCTTGATCATGGCCCAGCCCTTGCCGCGCACCATCTTCACCTGGTCGCCCTGGGCACGCAGGTCATTGAGGTACCGCACGATGGTGCGCCGACTCAGCCCGAGCTCCGCCTGCAACTCGGCCATCGAGCGGTGCTTGCCAAGGTCGCGGGCATCAAGGAGCGCCTTGCGCAGCGCGGAGAGGTTCGCCGTCTTGAGGGCCATGGCGCGAGGCTAGTGATCCCGGGCGCCGCTGCAAGCCCCTGCGCCAGATTGCTGGTTCGACCGTGGAAGGCACCGCTCCTAGACTCAAGCCGTGTCACGCGGCGACGTTCCATCCGTTCCGGACAACATGGTGGGCCGCGCCGTCCCCATCCTCCGTGCCGATTGGGAACGTCTGGCCCAGGATCGCGTCAGCCACTGGTGGCGAGCGTGCGAGCGTGCGCTCGGCCAGCCGCTCGGTCCGGAACCAAGTGTCGAGTTGAGCACCAGGCTGCGCACCACCGCCGGCCTCGCCATGCCCGCCCGGCGGCACATCAAGCTCTCGTTCCACATGTTCAGGCACGAGGGCCTCGACCGATTCGACAGCACCATCGCGCACGAGGTCGCGCACGTGGCCTGCGATCTGCACCACAGGCGGCCATGCCATCACGATCACCGGTGGCAGCGACTCATGCGCCAGCTCGGCCTGCCGGCGGAGCGATGCCACGACTATGGCAGCGTGAAGCGCAAGCCCGGCACCGAACTGGTCTGCCCCGGCTGCACGCGTCGGGTCCGGCTCGGGCCGATCCAGTGGAAGCGCTTCACGCTCGCGCAAGCCCGGTTCCAGTGCACAGCCTGCAACACCGAGCTCGGCCGGTCGGCCGTCGATCCCACGGTGACCGGCTCGGCCAAGCAGGCCGAATACAGCAGCCTGCACGCCGCCACCCAGCGTGCGCTTCGGCTCTGGAACACGTGGATTGACCGGGCGGCAGGGCGATAAAACCATCTCGGTGTGTCACATCGGGCGACACAGTCGGTGAGTCTGGTCCAAGGATCAGCCACGACTCGGGAGCCTGATTCACGGGAAATCGCGGAGTTCACTTGGGGCGCCCAGTCCTGAACCCGATGGTTGACCCGTCTGCTCGCTCAGGAGGCCCCCATGCACCGAATGCTGTCGCTCATCGTCGCACTTTCTCTCAGCTCGGCGGTCATCGCCCAAGATGGCGGTCTGTCGGGGCCAACCTGGGG
>JASGCG010000201.1 GCA_030054235.1 Bacteroidia bacterium | reverse complement strand
GGCGGTTGCGACCTTCGAAGAGCTCCATGTACAGGATCGTCTTCTGACGGTCACGCGCGATCACGTCGAGACGACCGGCCTTGGCCTTGCGGCCCGGGCCGCGCTCGCCATCGCTGAGGAAGACCCCGCGCTCGAGGCGAGCCAGATCCTCTTCCGAGAGTTGCCCCGCCACCGTCACCTCGTAGCCCTTGTGCATCTCGTAGCGTGGATGCGTGAGCCGGTTGGCGAGCTCGCCGTCGTTGGTCATGAGCAAGAGCCCCGATGAATCCATGTCGAGTCGGCCCACCGGGTAGAGGCGCAAGCCGCTCGGGTGTTCGACCAGGTCCACGGCGCACGAGCGGCCTTCGGGATCGCTGTTGGTGCAGACCACGCCCTTGGGCTTGAAGAGCAGCACGTACGCCACGCGTGAGTCCCGTCGTACGCGTCGGCCGTCGGCGACCACCTCGTCCTTGACCGGATCGATCCAAGCCGGCAGGCTCGCCACGAGCGTGCCGTTCACCTCGACGAGGCCCTCGGCGATCATCTCTTCGCAACGTCGACGGCTGGCCACACCCGCATCGGCAAGGAACTTCTGCAGTCGGACGCCGCGTGCGGCGTCGGTGAAGGGATGGTCGGCCTTGGGCATGCGTGCAAGTATGACCGCTATCCTCGTCGCATGCACGGTGCAACGCTGCTGGTCCTCATGCTCGCTGCGCAGGACGCACCCACCGGAACGCTTGGCACGGGTGAGCGGATCGCGCCCGCTCCGCCAGCGCCCGCCGCGCTGGTCGACCCGTTCGCAGCGGACTCGATCATCGGTGCGGCGATCGCCACGCATCAACTCGCGGAACCGCTGCGTGCCACGGCCGGGTTGATCCGTCGGTTCGGCGTCGAGCGCCGCGATCCCAATGATACACCTTGGGTCGTGCGATGCTTCGACGAGCCGTGGCTCGTGGCGGACGTCGCCCGGGCCACCACCGCGCCGATCCGCTCAGGCTTGCCGCCAATGCAGAGCCTCGCGGTCACCGCGGCCCAGGCCCTCGGCCAGCGCTACGAGCCCTCGGCCGGCCAGGGCACGCTGACCATGGCTGACACGCAAGGTGCGATCTTCGCCTTGGATTTCCTCGCGAATGGGGCGCGGGTCCACCGCGTGGCCCTGCTCGATCCGGTGCTCGAGCGGCTCGCGTGCGACCGGTCGGAGTTGCGCCGCCGAGCGATCGGCCTTGCCGAGCGGAGCGCACGATCCGTGCTGCTCGATGGACCGGAACTGGAACAGGACCTTGCCCTGATCCGCGCGAGCACGGCTGCAGGATGGGCTGCGGTACCGGCGCTGCTGGCGCACCTCGATGCAGAGCTGCCGCGCGGCATCGACTGGCCTGCGCAGGAAACAGCAGCGATTCCCGATCAGCTCTCAGGAGCGATCGACGGCGCGATCCTCGCTGCCGAGCTGGTCGATGGCCTCGGTTGGGTCGTGGTCGGCAGCGCGGGCCCCAATCGCTACGACATGGACGCCGTCGCCGCCGTGCTCGACCCGGGCGGCGATGATCGATACGTGTGGAGCCTTGGCGGTGCCGTCGATTCGGTCGTCGTGGACCTTGGCGGCAATGATCGATACGAAGGCGGCGCGATCGGCGGCCCAGGCTCCGGCGTTGCGTGCCTCGCGGCCATCGATGATCACGGCGGCAACGATCACTATCGAGGCGGGCTGCTGTCGATCGGCGCCGGTGCGTTCGGTGTCGGCCTGATCCGAGACCGCGGAGGCGACGATCGCTATGAGGGCGGCGCGTGGAGCATCGGCGCAGCGATGTATGGCGCCGGCATCGTGCTCGATGAAGGCGGTGCCGACGATGTCCGGGGCGGCACGCTCTCGCAAGGGGTCGGCGGGCCGCGCGGCATCGGCGCGCTCATCGATCGTGCGGGCGACGATCGCTACGTTGCGGACTTCGGCGCACCGAGTGCGTACGGCACACCCGCCACCAATCTGGCGTTCAGCCAAGGCGTGGGCTACGGCTTCCGGCGCTACGCCGCAGGTGGCATCGGGATCCTCTTCGATGCCGTCGGCGACGACCGCTACGAGGGCGGCGAGTTCTCCCAAGGTGGTGGCTACTTGCATGGCCTTGGTGTGCTGCATGACGCGGCTGGCCGGGATCTCTACCGAGCCGATCGATACAGCCAGGGCTTCGCGGCCCACATGGCCTTCGGCGCGCTGCTCGATGATGCGGGCGACGACGTCTACTGGGGCCGCACGGCCGCCAATCAAGGCGCCGCATGGGATGCCTCGAGCGCGGTGCTCGTGGACGCTGCGGGCAACGACCACTACCGCGGCAGCGTGCTTGCGCAGGGATCCGGCGCCATGCAAGCGATCGGCATGCTGCTCGATCTGGCCGGCGACGATCGCTACGACGCGCCTGGACCGTACGTCCGGGGCGAGAGCGGCAACAACACCTATCACTGCGCCACGGGGGTGCTCTCGTTCAGCCTGCTGCTCGATGCCGGGCCCGGTGCCGCGCGGATCGGCGATGCGCAGGCCACCGGCACCACCGTCACGGGCTCGGCCAATGCAGAGCAGCCCTGCGAGAGCAGGCTGCATGGCCTCCGCATCGTGACCCCGTCCGTGGTGGCGTGGCCCGCGCTCCCATCGCCCTAGCATGCCCCGCGTGCCCGACGCCGATCGTTCTCTCGTCACGCTGAAGCCGAGCCTCAAGGGCACGGCGAGCTTCTTGGTCGCATCGTGGCGCAGGTTCCGCGCGACGGACCCGGCCGAGATGGCGGCCGCCCTGAGCTTCCGCACGCTCTTCAGCCTGTTCCCCCTTCTGGTGGTGGCCACGCTGCTCACGCGGGCGATCATGGCCGACCGATTCGAGACCTTCGTGGGCGGACTGATCGAAGAGGTCGGTCTCGATGATCTGAGGATCGGCGACGACGGCGCTGTCGCCGGCGAGTGGCTGCGCGGACTCGTCCGCGACGCTGCAGGCATCAACCTGTCGGGGCTCGGGCTCGTGGGCGGCGCGGCGGTGGTCTTCTCCGCCATCTGGCTGCTCGTGGCGATCGAGCGCAGTTTCGACCGCGTGGCGGCAACGAACGTGCGCCGTCCGCTGCGTCGCAAGCTCTTGGTGTACTGGACCGCGCTCACGCTGACACCGGTCCTCTTGGGAGCCGTGCCGCTGGGCGTGCGGCTGGGGCTCTCCATCTCCAAGCTCCCCGAATTCATGCCGGCCCTGGCGGAGTTCATCAGCGGAACCACCGGGTTCCTCTCGATCTGGGCGCTGCTCTACGCCACGTACGCGTTCATTCCAAATCGACGCATGTCATGGAAGGCAACGCTGGCGGGTGCGCTCGGTGCCGCGCTCGCGATCGTCGCCGGCAAGGCTGCGCTCGGCTCCCTCGCCGCGCGAAGCTTCGGCGCCAGCAAGCTCTTCGCCAGCCTGGGCCTGCTGCCGGTCCTGATGTTCTGGATCTACCTCATGTGGATGGTCGTGCTCTACGGCCTGCATCTGGCCGTGCTCATCGACTGGACCCTGCCGCGTCTGCGCGTGGGCGCGCTGCGCCATGCACGCTGGGAAGCGATCGACGATCCTGACCGCCCGCGGGCCGCTGGCCGACGGCGAACGCGCCGCGTGCGGTGATCGTGCGAGCGCGGCCAGCCGGGTGTCAGGGGGCGGGTGCGTTGTTGGGCAACTTTGCCGGCAGCGGTGCTCCGGGAAGAGCCGACGGGGTCGGCTCTGCCTGGGAGGAAGGTGGCGTCGGCGCCTTCTCGGGATTCTTGGATGCACCGGCCGGCTCAGGCACAGATCGTCCGTCAATCGTCCATCGCTCGACGCTCTTGAACGACTCGGTCCGCTCAGACTCGGGCACCTGCTCACGCAACCAGAGCACGTACGAACGCTGCACGGACTCGATCGATCCGAAGCACCCTTCGAAGATCGCGTCTGGCGCCTCGCCCGGCTTCGCCTCGCGGCAGGCTGCGAGGAAGGCCTTGAACTCCGCGGGGCGCTCGAGCATGCACCACCGCACGAGCATGCATGACTGCGCGTAGAAGTCCTCCTGCGCCTGCAGGGCCGTTTGCGTCCCCCCCCCCGACGGCAGGACGCGAGCCGTCACGAGCAATCGAACCGGCATCAGGCCATTGGCCAAGAGTGCCTTG
>JASGCG010000200.1 GCA_030054235.1 Bacteroidia bacterium | reverse complement strand
GCCATCGTGAGCGCATTGACGCTCAGCACGCCGAGGCTCGGCGGGCAGTCGAGCAGGATGAGGTCGTAGTTGCCGGCGACCGGCGCGACGGCTCGCTCGAGCGTGCGCTGCATGTCGGGCCGCTGCGCGAGCTCGCCCTCGACGAGCGCGAGCTCCGTGACGGCGGGCATGAAGTCGAGCCCCTCGCGGGCATGCACGATCACCGACGCGGCATCGATGTCCTCGCCGACGAGCAGGTCATAGACGCTCGGCTGCGTGGGCTCCGCCTCGACGCCGAAGTGCATCGAGAGGTTGCTCTGCGGATCGAGGTCGATGAGCAGCACGCGCTTGCCGAGCCGCGCGAAGGCAGCGCCGAGGTTGGCCGTGCTGGTGGTCTTGCCGACACCGCCCTTCTGGTTGAGCAGCGCGACGACCTTGGGGAGCGGCCTTCCTTGGCGAGCCATGGGGGCGAGTATAGGGAGGCCGGGGCCATGCGCCGCCGATCGGTTCGGGCAGCGCGGCAGGGAATCGTGGCTTGGTCACTTGGGCCAGGTCGAAAGGTCCGCCTGGATCATGCACGGGCCCTCGTGCCACGGCATCGGTGGCAGCCCGGCGCACTGCAGGTCAGTCATCCGACAGCTGCGCTGGACGCCCAGAGGCAGGATCGGCGTGGTCCCGATCCAGGAAGCAGGCAGCCGCACGGTGGCACGCCAGCGATCGCTGAAGTCCATCGCGAGCACCGTCGGAGCATCGCCGTTGGGTGCGTTGCGCAGGCCATCGGTCGCCATGCCGCGGGAGTTCACCACGATCTCGATCACCGGCCGGGAACCGATCGCGACCGTCACGAGGTCCTCGACGTCGCCGCGCGCGGCCAACGGTCGCAGCGCCTCGACGAAGACCTCCCAACCGTCCTTCGACCGTCGAAGGCTTGCGGTGGTCTGCCAGCCACTGGGCACCGGGGCGAGGCGACCAGTCCGCACCTCGCCGAGGCTTGCCGCCGGGAGGAACTGCCGCAGTGCCAAGCCTGGTGGCACCACGGCAAATCGCCCGGGGGCGATCGTGAGCACGCTGCGTGCGTAGCCCACGGTGATCGCCAGGCGCGATGCCGTTTCGCTCGCCGGATCCGGCCGCGCCAGCGTGACGAACCGCAGTTCGTTGGCGCCCAGGACTTCCTTCTCGACCTGCGAGGCGCCCGTGAGCCACTCGAACGCCACGGCTTGCGCTTGGGGCAGCGGATTGGCAAGGCCGATCGTGACTTGATCGCCGCCATCGGACTCGACCCACGCCAAGGGGGCGAGCCGCGTGGAGATCCATCCATCGACCTGCGTCACCATCGTGCGGTCGTCCAGCGTTGGATCGAGCATGAGATCCAGGAGCTGGCCCTCGAGTTCCTCATCGGCGAGCCACGCGGCGATCGAGAGATCGCGGCCTTGGGGGCTGCGGCCACGAGCGACTCCGGTGACGAGCGCGCGAGCCCGCTCGGCGAGTGCGGCGTCGGCACGTTCGAGCCGATCGAGCGCTGCGATCCAGAGGTACGCCACGTGCCGGGCGAAGAGCGCATCGGCAGGCGTTCCCGACGGTTCAGGCGGCGCCTTGCCTTGGGCTCGCGCCATGAGCGCCACACGGAACCACTCGTTCGGCGCACCAAGGTCGGGCGTATCGAGCGCGAAGGGTTCGAAGGCAGCGATGCCCTGTCCGCCGCGCTCCTGCATCTCCATCCATCGGGGCTGCAGCGTGGATGCGCCGAGCGTGAGCCCGCCGCGGAAGCCGATCGGCGTTTCAAGCAGCGCGATGACCTGGCCAACCTGGTCGGGTGCCTCCTGGCTCGACCATGCGGCCATGGGCGTGAGCGCGGCCAGCTGCAGGGCGCGCGTCCAGGACGTGCGACGCGAATCAGCCACGTTTTCCAGTACGGCCACCAGCGCCTGCAGCGTGCGACCGTCGTCGAGCTGCACGTCGATCGACGAGGGCCACCCGCCCTCGGTGAGGCGCGCCAGCGGCAGCAGCATGACGCCGCCGCCCGTCGCCACGGGGTCCTTCGATCCCACGACGGCGACCTGAGCGGTGCCCTGCGGTCTGCTTGCCGCGACGACCGAGGGCTGTTGCTGCGCACCCCCCTGCTGGCCCGCGACCATGCCGGGCCCGAGGGCCTGCGGCGCATCCTTCGCGGTCAGGTCGACGCCGCGACGCGGACCGGTCGGCGTGGTGCCCATCGCCTGCTGCAACGAACCCGATCCGATGTAGTACGTCGCGCCGGGCGGGGTGAGCTGGTAGTAGCGGCCGCCGTACCCGACGTACGCACCACGGTCATAGACCATGTAGAGGCCGCCGTTGCCGCGCATGTACTTGGTGTTGCCGCTCGAGTCGCGAAGCGCATACACCTGTCGGAAGCCCGTCGGGCCACGCAAGTCAGGACTCATCACGTTGCGAAGGTCATCGTTCAGTGGCGTATCGGTGCCGGGTGCGACCTGCGTGGCTTGGACCGGCGCCGGCACCTGTGCCGAAGCCGGCACGGCGAGCGCGAGCATCATGGGAAACGCCAGCACGGAGCGGAGCATGCGACCGAGTCTAGCCCACCGCTGCTGCGATCGATCCCGGATCCTTCACGTGAACGATTCGATCCGTGCCGTCGACGCCTCCACGGCGACCAGGCCCGCCGGCGTGCGGATCCGAAGCGCCACCAAGGGATCGATGGAGTCGACCACGCCCTCGACGATCGACCCGGCCGCTCTCAGGCGTACGACGCGGCCGCGCAGCATGTCACGCTGCCGGAAGGCCCCGATGGTTGCCGACTCGCCGGCCGCGAGCCAGTGATCGAGTCGAGGCAGGAGCGCCTCAAGGAGCACGAGTCGATCGACGCGTGCACCTGCGATCGCCAAGCTCGTGGCGCGCGTGGCGAGCTCGCCGTCGAACGACGGCTGGCTCACGTTGATGCCGATGCCGATCAACGAGGCTTCGCCGTCGCGTTCGATGAGCACGCCACCGATCTTGCGCCCGGCGATCATCAGGTCGTTGGGCCACTTCAGGCCGACGGTGACCGAGGGCGCGACCCGCTCGATCGCTTCGGCAGCAGCCACGCCGGCCGCGAGCGCGATCCATGCACCCTGCACGACGGCGACCGCCGTGATCGCCACGCCGCCGAGGCCAGTGTCGGCCCACGTTCGGCCATCGCGGCCGCGCCCACTGGTCTGGCGCCAAGCCACGACCACGTCGCCCGCAGCGCGTCCACGGGCCACGTCCTGCGTGGAACCGGTTTCGCGCACCACGACCGCACCACGCAGGAACCGCAGGCCCCTGCATGCGGCATCCAGCCGATCAGGCCATGCCTCGATGGATAATGGCGGTGTATCGCACGACGCACCATCAGCGGCACCGATGGGCGCAGGATCGATCACGCTTGCGCGTCCAGCCCAAGATCCAGCGACCGAACGCTGTGCGTGAGCGCACCGACCGAGATCCGGTCCACGCCGGTCGCGGCGATCGCGGCAACGGTCTCGAGCCGCACGCCGCCGCTGGCCTCCAGCAGCAGGCCGGGCGCGCGTGCATCGCGACGCAGCACGGCTTCGCGCAGCATCGGCGGATCGAAGTTGTCAAGCAGCACCATGTCGATCGTGCCTGCTGGAAGGGCAAGCAGCGCATCGAGCTGATCGAGGCCATCGACTTCGAACTCGATGAACGCGGCATCCGCGGCACGGGCCTCGGGTGACAGTCGCCTGGCCACGTCAGCGATGCCGGCAGGATCGAGCCCAGCGAGGTGGTTGTCCTTGACCAGCACCGCATCGTGCAGGCCCATGCGGTGCGGCGTGCCGCCGCCGCAAGCGACCGCGAACTTCTGGAGTCGACGCAGGCCTGGCAGCGTCTTGCGCGTGTCGCAGATGCAGGCTCGGGTACCTGCGACGAGATCGACATGGCGGCGCGTCACGGTGGCCGTGCCGCAGAGCACGCCGAGCAGGTTGAGCAGCGTGCGTTCACCCGCGAGCACACCCACCGATGGGCCGTGCAGGATGCCGACCACGGATCCCGGCGCAAGCGCGCTGCCGTCCTGCAGCATCGGTTCCCACGTCGCGCCCACTGCCGCGGCGACGATCGCCGAGGTTCGCACACCGGCGAGCACGCCCGCTTCACGCGCCACGACGGCCGCGCGCATCGT
>JASGCG010000199.1 GCA_030054235.1 Bacteroidia bacterium | reverse complement strand
GTCGTTCTCGCGATTGGTGTCGAAGAAGGACTGCGTGGCCTCAGCCCAGTATTCCATTCGGTTCTCTCGGGCATAGGCCCCCTGCCACAGGCCCTTCTTCATCGCCGCGTCGTAAGCCGCCTCGAGCCGGCGATCGAAGGTCGGATCGACCGACGACAGGCCCATCTCGTGAATCGCGTGCGCGAACTCATGGATGAAGATGCTCTCGGTGGCGTACGGATCGCCGGGATACGTAAGCAGGTTCTCTTCGCCGGCACTCACGGCCGGCCGGTGCGGCGTGGCACCAAGCCCGCGCGCACGCATGTCCCAGTATCCCTTGGGCTCGAGGTCGCTGTGCTCGGGCACGTCGGTGGTGACCTCGCCCACATCCATGATCGCCACGCGCACGTTGTTGGCACCCATCGCCCGCGCGATCTCCGGACGGCTGCGCAGCATGCGGCGCGCGAGCCACACGGCTTCCTGCAGCGCGCGTGGATCGACCTTGGCGCTGGCCACGAACGGCAAGCCTTCCCACACGATGCACTGCTCGTAGAAAGGCTTGAGGCCGAAGCGCTCGCGAACGTCGGCTGCGATCGGCCCCGCTGCCACCACCACGCGATCCACGAGCGTGCTGCCAGGAACCGATGGCCCGGCCGGCCGGTCATCGGCCAAGGTGAACGAAGCGACGGCGAGCGTGCAGGCCATGCGGAGCATGCCGGTACGGTACCCATCACAGGAGGCAGTCCATGCACGTGACGCGCCGAGGATTCATCACCGTTGCCGCCATCGGATCATTGGTCCCGATGATGCCGGCGTGTGCGACGCGCCCGCGCCGCTCGCGCCGGCCTGCGGCCGAGCCGCTGCGACTGGCCTGCATCGGCACGGCAAATCGTGCATGGGACAACATCCAGGAGGTGCGGTACGAGCGCATCGTGGCGCTGTGCGATGTCGATGCCGGATACCTCGCCCGGGCATCGAGCGAGTTCCCAGAAGCACGCACGTTCCGCGACTTCCGCGAATTGCTGGCGATGGAGCGCGAGCTCGATCTCGACGGTGTGGTCGTGTCCACGCCCGACCATACGCATGCGCTCGCCACGGCACTCGCGCTGCAGGCCGGCCTGCCCGTGTACTGCGAGAAGCCGCTCACGCGCACAGTGCGTGAACTCGGCGTGCTGCGCTCGCTCTGGGAACGCCACCCCGTGGCCACGCAGATGGGCACGCAGATCCACGCGGGCGACAACTACCGCCGCGTCGTCGAAGCGATCCGTGCGGGAGCGATCGGCCGCGTGTCGGCGGTCGATTGCTGGCAACAGAAGAGCTGGGGCGATGGACGGCTGACGCCGGGTGCCGTGCCGCCGGCCGGGCTCGATTGGGAGCTGTGGCAAGGCCCGATTGAACGCCGCGCATACATCGATGGCGTGCACCCTGCGAACTGGCGGCGCTACTGGTCCTACGGCTCGGGCACCCTGGGTGACATGGGTTGTCACATCATGGACCTTCCGTTCTGGGCGCTTGGCCTCGAACGTGCTGGCCAACGATCGATCGAGATCCGCGCCGAAGGCCCGCCGCCCGACGCGATCGGCGCGCCCGCCTGGCTCGAGGCATCGTGGGCATTCGCACCCGAGCGCGCAGGTGATGATCCACTCGTGCTGCGATGGTTCGATGGCGGCCGGATGTCGCCCTTCGTGCAGGAGATCGGTGCGAAGGACCGCGTCGACTACCACGGCCGCTTCAGCGTGTGCTTCCAGGGCACCGAGGGCGCGCTCTTTGCCAACTACGGCGAGATGCTGCTCTGGCCAGGTGCGCGTGCACAAGCATGGCAACCGCCTGCACCTTCGATCGCGCCGAGCATCGGTCATCACCGCGAGTGGCTGCAGGCGATCCGCGATGGACAGCCGACTGCTCCCCTGTGCGGCATTCCCTACGCCACACGCCTGACGGAGCTGGTGCTGCTGGGCACGGTCGCGTACCGCGCAGGCCGTGCGATCCAGTACGGACCCGGCTCGATGCGCATCGACAGTGACCCCGCGGCCGATCGGTTGCTGGGCGACGCGGCGCTCGCAGGCTGGACGCTGCCGCGCGCGTAGCACCGCTTCAGTGCAGGCCTTCTTCCTCGTGCGCTTGCAGGATCGCGCGGAAGGTCGGAAGGTTCTCCATGAACAGGTCCACGACTTCCGGGTCGAACTGGCCAGAGCGCTCACCGGTGATCAGGTCGATCACGCGATCCTCGGGCCACGGCTCCTTGTAGCAGCGTCGCGCGCTCAGGGCGTCGTAGACATCGGCAATGCCCACGATGCGCGCCTCAAGCGGGATCGCATCGCCGCGCAGCGGCCGCTCGGATCCGTCGGCCTGCGGCACCGGCGGATAGCCCTTGCCATCCCAGCGCTGGTGATGGTGCAGCGCGATCCGCTTGGCGACGAGGTCGAACTCGCGGTCATCGCCGAAGAGGTCCGCGCCGATGGTCGTGTGGCGCTCCATCACGGCGCGCTCCTCGGGGTCGAGCTTGCCCGGCTTCTTGAGGACCGCGTCGGGCACGCCGACCTTGCCCACGTCGTGCAGCGTGGCGGCGAGCGCGAACCGGTCCACATCACGCTCCCACTCCGATCCGCTGCGACCACGCCGTGCGCCCCATGCCTCGAGGATGATGCGGGAGATGCGCGACACGCGCTGGACGTGGGGCCCCGTCTCGCTCGGATCGCGCAGCCGCGCCATGGCGATCGTGCGGTCGATGAGGCTCTTCGTGAGCTGCGCGCGCTGCACGCTCATAGAGACCGTGGCGGCGAAGCGCGCAGCCACTCCGATGTCGCCGGGTTCGAAGCCGATCGTGCTCGCGCCATCGGCGCGATGCGGGTTGATCAGCTGGAACACGCCGATGCAGCGCCCGCTCTCGCCCAGCAGCGGCACGCCAAGGATGCTGCGCGTGCGGTACCCGGTGCGCTCGTCGACCGAGCGGTTGAATCGGTACGGCGCATCAGCAGGAAGGTCGTACACATCAGGCACATGCAGGATCTTGCCGGTGACCGCCACGTAGCCGGCGATGCTTGACGTATCCAGCGGCAGGACGACCGAGCGCACGAACCGCTCCGCGCTGCCGAGCACGTCATTCTGCGCATAGACCATGCGCAGTTGGTTCCCCTCGCGCACGAAGACGCCACCAGCCTCGCAGTGCGTGAACTGCCGCGCATCCGAGAGCACCCGCATGAGCACGGTGTCAGGGTCGTTGAGCTGCGCGAGCTCGTTGGCGGACTGCTCCAGCGCGCCGAGCCGCACCACGCCGTCATCGGGCTCGCGCTTGGACGCATGAAGCGCGATCCCGGTGTCGATGTGGCGGATCAGGTGGTCACGCAGCTCGTGCGGCTGAGGCATCTTCACGATGACCTCACGCGCACCGAGGTCCATGGCCTGGCGGCTCACGACCGGATCATCGCTCGCCGTCAGGGCCACGATTGGGATCGTGCCGCCCCACGGCAGCTGCCGGACCGCGGCGATCGCATCGAAGCCCGTGATCCCGGGCATCATCAGGTCAACGATCACCAGATCGAGCTCCACCTCGGCCAGCGGCCCACGCAGTTCCGTCAGGGCCACTGCGCAATCCGTGAACCCGTGAACCTTGATGCGTTGATCGTCGGCAAGCACGCGCCGCACGAACTCGACGACCATGGGTTGGTCATCGATCACCACGACATGAATGTCGTGCCCTGCAGGTGCTTGGTGCGTGCTCGTCTCCATGCGCAGCGCTTCGGATGCTAGCCACCATCGGTTCATGCTTCGATTGCAGAGCCGAACGCCCGCGCAGGCCGCGCTACCCTGCCGTGCATGGCACAGGCACCGCTCGTCGGCGTGATCATGGGCTCGCAGAGTGACTGGGAGACGATGCAGCACGCCAGTGCGATGCTCGCCCTGCTCGATGTGCCGCACGAGTGCCGCGTGGTGAGCGCACATCGCACCCCTGACCTGCTCTTTGAGTACGCGGCTGCCGCCCACGGGCGCGGCTTGCGCGTGATCATTGCGGGTGCAGGCGGCGCGGCGCACCTGCCTGGCATGTGCGCGAGCAAGACGCACCTGCCCGTGCTCGGCGTGCCAGTCGAGAGCAAGGCCCTGCGTGTTCTGGACTCCCTGGTTTCGATTGAGCTTATGACCGCAGGCATCCCAGTCTGCACGGTTG
>JASGCG010000198.1 GCA_030054235.1 Bacteroidia bacterium | reverse complement strand
TCTTCGTGAAGATCAAGGCGTAATCGAATCACCCTGTCATCCGGCGCCCTGCGCGCCGGAGTGTCCCGCAAGGGCCAAGTCCACGCGACCTCTGGCCAGTCCCTGAACCGAGCATCAAGCCATGCCAGCCATCATCGGAAAGAAGATCGGAATGACCCGCTACTTCACCGCCGACGGGAAGAACATCCCCGTCACGGTGATCCAGGCCGGCCCGTGTGTCGTCACGCAGGTCAAGACCAGCGAGACCGATGGTTACGCCGCCGTGCAGCTCGGTTTCGAGGAACTGGCCGCCCGCAACTCCAGCATGCCCGTCATTGGCCACGATGCCAAGGCCGGCAGCGACCCGCTGCGCGTGCACCGCGAAGTCCGCTGCGCCAGCGATGACGAAGCCAAGGGCTTCGAACTCGGCCAGCGCATCGATGCCAGCTGCCTCGACGGCATCAAGTTCGTCGATGTGATCGGCACCAGCAAGGGCAAGGGCTTCACCGGCACCATGGTGCGGTGGAACTTCAAGGGCCTTTGCGCCAGCCACGGTACCGAGCGCAAGCACCGCTCCCCGGGCTCCATCGGCAGCCACGGCACCGACCGTGGTCACGGCGCCAAGATCAAGAAGGGCAAGAAGATGGCCGGTCACGTCGGCGACGAGCGCGTGACCGTCCGCTGCCTCGACGTGGTGTCCATCGACGCCGCTAAGAATCTCATCCTGGTCAAGGGCGCTGTGCCCGGGGCCAGCAACGGCTATCTGTTCATCCGAGCCAGCAACCGGCTCTACAAGCGAAAGGCGCGCATCCAGGCCAGCGCGTGACCTGGATGATCTCGCAGGCCCTTTTCACCTGACGCCACGGCCACAAGCCATCGGCGCAGGCGGATCGGGAACCGCGGGATCGCGACAAGACTGTTGGACCTGAGTCAAGCCGGTCCGAGCCCTCGGTCGTGATTGGGGCAAGGCAGGCAAGGCGCATGGCGGGTCATCCCGCCGAAGGAAAGAACCATGATCGAACTTCCCATCTACAACAAGGAAGGCAAGCAGGTCGACTCGCTCAAGATCGACCCCGCCACGCTCGGCGGCGAGGTGCGCGTTGCGCTCCTCAAGCAGGCCTACGTCACGACCCACGGCAACCAGCGGCAGGGCTCGGCCCGCACCAAGAGCCGCGGCTCCGTCGAAGGCTCGACCCGCAAGCTCTACAAGCAGAAGGGCACCGGCAACGCTCGCGTCGGTGCCGCGCGCGTCCCCAACCGCAAGGGCGGCGGTGTCGCCTTCTCGAAGACCCGCACCCGCGAGGACTTCCGCACCGAGCTCCCCAAGAAGATGCGCCGCCTGGCCAACCGCAATGCGCTGCTGGCCAAGCTCGTCGACAACGAAGTCAAGTGCATCGACTCGCTGTCCTTCAAGGCACCCAAGACCGCTGACTTCGCCAAGCTGATCCGCGCCGTGGGCGTCGATCGCACCTGCCTGGTCGCGCTCGCCCCCGGCAACGACACCGCACTCAAGTCCGCCCGCAACCTCGCTGGCGTGGATTGCTGCAGCGTCGACCAGCTCTGCGCCTACGGCCTGCTCAACCACCGCTACCTCGTGGTCGACAAGGCTTCGCTGCAGTCGTTCCTCGATGAGAGCGCCTTCGCCAAGGAGACCAAGTGATGGAAGCCACCACCGTCATCCGTCGCCCGCTGCTGAGCGAGAAGGCGACCGCGTCCAACGAGGCCGCGAACCAGTACGTGTTCGAGATCGACCGTCGCGCCACCAAGACCGACGTGAAGAACGCGATCCAGGCCATCTACAAGGTCCGCGTGCTGGCCGTCCAGACGCAGAACCGTCGTGGCCGCGACCGCATCTACAAGTTCGGCCTGGTTCCCGCCAAGGTCACCAAGCGCGCGATCGTGCGCATCCACCCCGAAGACAAGATCGAGCTCTTCTGAGCCACGGAGCCTGAACGATGCCAATCCGCGTCTACAAGCGTGTCACCAACGGCCGGCGCAACGCCAGCGTGAACATTCACGCCGAAGTCACCAAGAAGCGCCCCGAGAAGAGCCTGCTCCGCCCGCTCCACAAGACCGGCGGCCGCAACTGCCAGGGCAAGCTCACCGTCATCCAGCAGGGCGGCGGCCACAAGCGTCGCTATCGCCTTATCGACTGGACCCGCAACAAGCTCGACGTGGCCGCCAAGGTCATCGGGATCGAATACGACCCGAACCGCTCGTGCCACATCGCGCTGGTCGAGTACCCCTGCGGCGAGCGTCGCTACATCCTCGCTCCCAAGGGCCTGACTGCCGGTGACACCGTCACCAGCAGCAAGAACGGCATCGATCCTCGTCCGGGCAACTGCATGCCGCTGGCCCACGTGCCGGCCGGCATGGACGTGCACAACGTTGAGATCATCCCGGGCCGCGGCGGAAAGCTCGTCCGCAGCGCCGGCATGGCCGCGCGACTCTCCAACAAGGAAGGCCGCTGGGGCACGCTCGTCATGCCCTCGGGCGAAATCCGCCAGGTCAGCCTGGATTGCCGCGCGACCATCGGTGCCGTCGGCAACCCCGACCACGCCAACGTCGTCCTCGGCAAGGCCGGTCGCGCCCGTTGGCTCGGCCGCCGTCCGCGCACCCGTGGCGTGGCCATGAGCCACCACCAGCACCCGCACGGTGGTGGTGAAGGTCGTTCGAAGGGTGGCCAGGAGCCGACCAACGCCTCCGGCACGCAGGCCAAGGGCGGTCGTACCCGCCGCTATGGCAAGTCCAGCGACAAGCGCATCCTGCGTCGTCGCTTCAGCCGCCGCTACGGCCAGCTCAAGCTCTGAACCACAGGACACCTGAACCATGTCACGATCACTGAAGAAGGGCCCGTTCGTCGACGAGAAGCTCTACCGCAAGGTGGAGAAGGCCTCGGGCAACACCAAGCGCACCGCGATCAAGACCTGGTCGCGCGCATGCACCATCGTCCCCGAGTTCGTCGGGTTCACGTTCCAGGTCCACAACGGCCGCAAGTTCATCGACGTGTACTGCACCGAGGACATGGTCGGCCACAAGCTGGGCGAATTCTCGCTCACGAAGACCTTCAAGGGACACACCAACAAGAAGGAAGGCATCGCGGAAGGCAGCAAGGGCTGATCGCGGTCCGCCGAGGACACCACCATGGCATACAAGGCATCACACAAGTTCTGCCGCATCGCGCCCCGCAAGGCCCGTCTGGTCGCTGACCTGATCCGTGGCCGCGGCGTCGCCGATGCGCTGACCGAACTCGAGTTCTCGAAGCGTCGCGGCGCCTACTTCGTGCAGGGCGTGCTCAAGAGCGCCATCGCGAACGCCGAGCAGGCCAGCGCCGACGTCTCGCGCCTGGTCGTCGTCGAGAGCCGTGTCGACGAAGGCCCGACCATCAAGCGGTTCCAGCAGAAGGACCGCGGTCGCGCACACCCGATCATGAAGCGCACCAGCCACATCATCGTGGCGGTGGACATCAAGTAACCGGAGCACCACATGGGACAGAAAGTTCATCCGTTCGGCTTCCGCGTCGGCGTCACCGAAGCGCACAAGAGCCGCTGGTTCGCCCCCAAGGCGCTCTTCGGCGAGCTGCTGGTCGAAGACCACAAGATCCGTGCGTACATCGACAAGCGCCTCAACCGCACGCCGCCCTTCGCCGCGGTGAGCGACATCCACATCGAGCGCACCCGCGAGGAGCTCACGGTCATCATCAAGACCGCGCGTCCCGGCCAGGTGCTCGGCCAGAAGGGCGCCAGCCGCGAGCAGCTCGTCAATGAGCTCCAGGCGCTCACCGGCCGCAAGGTCGCCGTGCAGGTCGTCGAAGTCCGCAATCCGGAAATCGATGCCAAGCTCATCGCCGAGACCATGGGCGAGCAGCTCAAGAAGCGCGCGAACTTCCGTCGCGTCCTGAAGATGCGCTGCGAGAACGCCATCCAGAACGGCGCGAAGGGGATCCGCATCCTCCTGTCGGGCCGTCTCGGCGGTGCCGAAATGAGCCGCCAACTCGACTCGCGCCTGGGCAGCATCCCGCTGACCACCCTGCAGGCGCACGTCGACTACGCCGTCGCCCACTCGTCCACCACCTACGGCGTCATCGGCGTCAAGGTGTGGGTGTTCAAGGGCCTGTACTCGAGCAACAAGGAAGAGGAATAACAGTCGTAGGCTGGCGGCGGCCGTGCG
>JASGCG010000197.1 GCA_030054235.1 Bacteroidia bacterium | reverse complement strand
GGCTGGTCGTCTGCAATGAGGGCGAGCCCGACCTGAACTATGCCGTCGATCCCGAAGGATCGATCTCGGTCATCGACGTCAGCGGAACGACGATCGAGCAGTCGGATGTCGTGACACTGGGTTTCAACGGGCTCCCCGCAGGCACGGTCGATCCCTCGATCATCGCGTTCGGCGCCAACGCACCGACCCTCGCCCAGGATCTTGAGCCGGAGTACGCATCTGTGGCGTCCGACTCCCGGTCGGCGGTGGTGACCTTGCAGGAACACAGCGCCGTGGTCTTCGTCGATCTCACCATCCCTGCCATCACCGCCATCCGGCCGCTTGGCCTGAAGGACCATGCCGAAGGCGTACCGAGCCTGGTCACGGCCACGCTGTCCAGTGTTCCGTCGCTCGGCTCGACGGCCGCGGGCCAGGCGATCGAGCTCGGTGGCTTCAGCGGCCTCTGGCTCGACTCCATCAATCCAGCCACCGGTGTGATCACGTTCCTCGCCAATACGGATCGTGGACCGAACTGCGAACCGGTGAACGTGGATGGCGATCCGGCGCTCGAGCGCCCGTTCCCGTTGCCGGACTTCCAGCCGCGCGTCTGCACACTGACGTACGACCCGTCGACCAATGCAGTTGCGTTGGCGGGAGAGATCCTCTTGCGCAAGCCTGACGGATCCGCGCTGACTGGCCTGCCCAACGTGCTCGGTCAGTCTGCCGGCCTGGCGAACACGGACGAGCAGCCGTGCGATCTGCGGGGCAATCCCATCGCGCTCGATCCGCTGGGTGCGGATCTCGAGGGCATCGTGCGGACCAGTGATGGGTCGCTCTGGCTGTGCGATGAGTATCGCCCCTCGCTGTTCCGGTTCGATGCGACCGGCCTGATGCTGGCCCGCTACGTGCCTCTAGGCGCCAATGCGTACGGGAGCACGTTGGGCACCGAGGCATTCCCCGCGGTCTACGCGCAGCGGCGCGACAACCGCGGCTTCGAGGCGATCGCCGTCTGGAACGACCGCGTCTACTGCTTCGTGCAGAGCCCCCTCGACAATCCCGACGTGGCCAATGACGCGAACTCCAAGGCATCCCGGAACATCCGGATTGCCGTGTTCGATCCCTCGACCGAGACGGTCGTCGAGGAGTACCTCTACGTGCTCGAAGGCGGAGCAAGCGACAAGATCGGTGATGCCTGTGCGTCCGGCCCCGGCCGATTCCTGGTGATCGAGCGCGACAGTGCCGTCGGCGCCTCGAGCCTGAAGAAGATCTTCGAGATCGATCTTGCGGGGGCAACGGACCTCTCGACGCTTCCCGCCAGCGTGACGGGTCCCGGCGGCACGCTCGACCGAATGACGTCGGCCCAGCTCGCCGCCGCGGGCATCGTCCCGGTGAGCAAGTCCGTCCGTGTCGATCTTGCTGCCGCCGGCTACGCCGCCATCGGCGACAAGGTGGAGGGACTCGCGATGCGCGATCGATCCACGCTGTTCGTGATCAATGACAACGACTTCCAGATGCAGGGCACCTTCGACCCTTCGACCGGCTTGCTGACACGCAATCCCTCACCCGTCGACTCCGTGCTCGGCATCATCACCTTTGGTGGCAATGGGATCGACCCTACGGACCAGGATGGTGGCAACATCATTCGCGCGTGGCCGGTGTTCGGCGCGTACATGCCCGATGCAGTGGCGAGCTTCTCGGCAGGCGGTCAGGACTACTTCGTGACCGCCAACGAGGGCGACGCCCGCGAGTGGGGAAGCTTTACCGACGGCACGCCTGTCAGCACCGCGACGGTGGTGCTCGACCCGCAGGCCTTCCCCGGCCGAGCCTGGCTGAAGGGCAACGCGCGTCTGGGTCGCCTGCAGGTCCGGAAGGACCTTGGGGACCTTGATGGGGACGGCGACTATGACCGGCTGGTCGCCTTCGGGGCACGCAGTTTTTCGATCTGGAATGCGCAGGGCGATCGGGTCTGGGACTCCGGCGACCAGTTGGAGCAGATCACGGCGGCTCGCTTCCCAGCGAACTTCAACTGCAGCAACACCAACAACTCCCGCGACAACCGCAGCCGGCAAAAGGGGCCTGAGCCGGAAGGTGTGACGGTCGGAACCGTGGCAGGCAAGCAGTACATGTTCGGTTGCCTTGAGCGTGTGGGTGGCGTCATGGCGTGGTGCATCGACGATCCTGCCGCGCCGATCTTCCAGGACTACGTGAATCCCCGTGACTTCACCCAGTTGCCCTTCCTCGGCAACGCCGGCGACCTCGGTTCCGAGGGTCTGGTATTCGTGCGCGGCGAGGACTCTCCCAACGGCAAGCCGCTGGTCCTGGTGGCCAACGAGGTCAGCGGGACGCTGTCGGTGCTCCAGGTCAACGTGTCATGCTCAACCGTTGGAGACCTGAACGGCGACTGCGCCATCGATGGCACTGATCTCGCCGTCCTGCTGGGGGGCTGGGGCCCCTGTGTCCCGGGTGAGGCCTGCCCGGCCGACCTCGACAGCAACGGCCTCGTGGACGGGGGAGACCTGGCTCAGTTGCTCGGAGTTTGGGGCCTGTGATCTTTGCGACATCTTGACAGTGGCTGAACGTGCCGTGAGTGCCAAACCTCGACGCTATCTTCTGGTTGAGAGGGTCGACAGGGCCCCCGAGCGTCGGGGTGTGTCAAAGCAGTTCACCCTTCCCTTCCTGAGAGGACTCTCACCATGAAGTTTGCCTGCCTCACCGCCGGTCTCGTGGCTGTGGTTGCCACGTCGGCCCACGCCAGCATCCGCATCACCGAAGTCATGAGCTCGAGCAACGGTCTCGGCTCCCCGACGCCGGACTGGATCGAAGTCACCAACTACGGTTCGAGCGCGATCAGCCTTGCTGGCTGGCGCATCGATGACGGCTCGTTCAACTTTGCCGTGTCGGCTGCCCTCAACGGCATCACCTCGATCGGCGCTGGCGAGAGCGTCATCTTCATCGAGTCGGCGGCCGGCGCCGGCATTGCGGGCTTCCGCAACCACTGGGGCGGCCTCGCGGGCCTCCAGGTCGGCTACTACTCGGGATCTGGCCTCGGCTTCTCGTCGGGCGGCGACGGTGCGTGCCTGTTCGACTCGACCAACGCGATCTTGAGCCAAGTCAACTTCGGTGCAGCCACGTCCGGCTCGTCGTTCTTCTACGGCTGGACCAGCGCTGGCACCCTTGACTCGACCTACGACGGCGTGGTCAGCACCGTCGGCAGCATCGGGACGCAGATTGGCTTCTCGTCGACCGGCGACACTGGCTCGCTTGGCACTGCCATCGGCGTTCCAGCCCCCGGCGCGCTCGCGCTTCTGGGCCTCGCTGGCCTCGCAGGCCGTCGCTCGCGCTGAGCGTCGGCTCGACGCAACGTCGCTTTGACTCGCACGGGCGTCCCTCGGGACGCCCGTGCTGCGTTGATGGGTTCTCACCGACCTGCGATGATCGCCGGCATGCTCCTTGCCGCCGCCCTCGCTGTCGCGTCGTCGCACGTTGCCGCTTCGCAGTCCCCCAAGCCATCGACCACGGTCTTCGTGGCGCGCGAGGTGATCACGATGGACCCAGGCTGGCCCACGGCCACCTGCGTGGCGGTGCAGGACGGTCGCATCATCTCCGTGGGGCGCACGCTCGATGACCTCAAGCCATGGCTGACCGCAGCGTCGGCCGGCACGGTCACGATCGACGAGACGTTCAAGGACAAGGTGCTCGTGCCAGGTTTCATCGAGGCGCATGGCCATCCGCTCGTCGGGGCGATCGCGCTTGCGCAGCCGTGCCTCTCCAACATCCCGATGCCCAGTCCGTACGGCCCGGGCTTCCCCGGCGTGAAGGACATCGCGGCCGTGAAGGCGGCGATCGTGGGGCAGCTCGCCGCCACCAAGGACAGCAGCGACCCGGCGCTTTTCTGGGGCTACGACGTCATCGCGATGGGGCGCCACCTGGACGCGGCCTGGCTCGATGCCATCGATGCCAAGCGGCCCCTGATCGTGTGGGATGCCTCGGAGCACTTCGTCTACGCCAACACCGCGGCCATGGCCAAGCGCGGCGTGACGAAGGATGCGCTGGCGGTCACTGGCGTGATGGCCGGGGCCGATGGCCTGCCCAACGGGCAGTTCCTGGGCACTTCGGCGGCGACGTGGTTCCTGGCGCCGATGGTGCAATCGCTCCTCACGCCGGAGCAGTTGCCCGGTATCATGCA
>JASGCG010000196.1 GCA_030054235.1 Bacteroidia bacterium | reverse complement strand
GCGGAGCGGCCGGCTTGTCACCGGGCTCGCCCGCGGGCGGCTTGCCGCCGCCGGGGCGCTTGCCACCGGGGCCACCAGGTCCGCCGGGGCCACCAGGTCCGCCGGGGCCACCAGGTCCGCCCTGACCACGACCCTTGCCTGCACCACCCTTCTCGGCGGCTTCCTTCTTCATGGCTTCCATCTTGGCCTTCACGGTCGTCTGCTGGTCGGCCGTGAGCACGCCCATGACCGTCGCCTGGAACTCCTCGGGCTTCGGCGCGCCCTCGCGCAACTTGGCCATCTCTTCCTTGAGCGCTTCCATGGCCTTGGGGTCGGCCTCGCCGGACTGACGAGCCTCCATCATCTTCTTCATGAGTTCCTCCATCTTGGGCTGGAACTCCTTCGCCTTGGCATCGAACGCAGCACGCGCGGCGTCGATCTTCTGCTTCTGGTCGGGCGTGTAGGTGCCTTCGACCGTCTTCAGCGCATCGTTGAACATGCGGTACTGGACCATTGGGCCCTGCGCGCCACCGGCGCGACGCCCCATGCCTTCGCGACCGCCGGGGCGACCGCCCTTCTGCCCGTCCTTCGCACCATCTTGCGCCGGTGCATCACCCTTGGGTGGAGCATCCTGGGCCATGGCGGGCAGGCTGACGAGGGCAGCGGCAAGAAGGGTCGCCGCAACGGGCAGGTGTCGATTCAGGAACATGCTGTGCTCGCTTTCCGGGGCTTGGCCCCTGTATCGGAGGGAGATTGCTGGAGCATCGGCTTCGGGGACAGCCAATCATGAAAGCCCTACCATTTGCCCCCCAACCAAGCACCATGACCACCCTGACTCCCGATCTCGTCACGCAGGCCCTGCGCACCGTCAACGACCCTGAGCTGCACAAGGACCTCGTCACCCTCGAGATGGTCAAGGGCATCAGCATCGAAGGCAACGCCGTGACCGTGGGCATCGAACTCACCACCCCGGCCTGCCCGATGAAGGACCGCATCCGCAACGACGTGACGGCGGCGATCGCCGCGAAGGCCGCCTCGATCGGTGCGGCAACGCCGATCGTCACGGTCGACTTCACCGCCGACGTGCGGCGCCCCAACCAGAAGATCCGCGAGGGCGGCAACCCGCTGCCCATGGTCAAGCAGGTGATCGCCGTCGGGGCCGGCAAGGGCGGCGTCGGCAAGAGCACGATCAGCGTGAACCTGGCGGTGGCGCTCGCCCGCATGGGCGCCAAGGTCGGCTTGCTCGATGGCGACATCTACGGACCGAGCCTGCCAACGCTCCTTGGTCTCGATGAACTCGGCGCGACCGCGCGGGGCAACATCCTGATGCCCTTCGAGGTGCACGGCATCAAGGCGATGACCATCGGCAAGC
The DNA here is from genome assembly GCA_030054235.1 of Bacteroidia bacterium. Taxonomy (GTDB): domain Bacteria; phylum Planctomycetota; class Phycisphaerae; order Phycisphaerales; family SM1A02; genus SYIB01. The sequence goes on along the minus strand of JASGCG010000196.1, from coordinate 2,822 downwards.
TCGTCGATCCCGAGAAGGCCCTGGTCTGGCGCGGGCCGATGGCGCACGGAGCCTTCAAGCAGCTCGCCACGCAGACGGACTGGGGTGCACTCGACTATCTCATCATCGACCTGCCGCCGGGCACGGGCGACGTGCCGCTGACGCTCGCCCAGCTCCTGCCGGTGACCGGCGCGGTCGTCGTCTGCACGCCCCAGCGCGTGGCGCAGGATGATGCACGCCGTGCGGTGCGCATGTTCGAGGGACTCGGCATCGATGTGCTCGGTGTCGTCGAGAACATGAGCTACTTCGTCGGCGACGATGGCAAGGAGTACGACCTCTTCGGCCGTGGCGGTGCCGAGATGATGGCCCAGCAGATGGGACTGCCCTTCCTCGGCAGCATGCCGATCCACATGGCGCTGCGCAAGAACTCCGACGCCGGCACGCCGCTCGCCAACTGGGACGTGCCGGCGATGGGCCGCCAGCTCGACACCATGGCGCAGGCCCTTGCGGGACAGATCAGCGTGGCCAGCCTTCGGAGCCAGTTCGTGCAGCCCACGATCAGCGTGCGCTGATCAGGATGGATCGATGGCATCACGCCAGCGGCAGCGCGCCGCTCAGCACTGCGATCGGTCCGCCGGTGCGCCGCTCTGGACCGGCAGGCCGCGCCCCGCCCAAGGCCAGTAGCCGCCGCGAAGATTGCTCACCCGATAGCCGCGTCGCTTGAGGTACGCGCAGGCGCGTGCGCTGCGGCCACCGCTTCGGCAATACGCGATCAGCTCACGGTCCTTGGGCAACTCGGCCAGGCGATGCGGCAACTGGCTGAAGGGCGCGTAGATGGCATCGGGCAGGTGCCCGGCCTCGAACTCGCCGCAGAGCCGCACATCGATGAACGCTGCACCGCTCGACCACCGACGATGCGCCTCGGTCGCGCCGATCTCCTCGATGCCGTCGGCATCGAAGGCCTCCTCCGGAATGGCATCGAACTCAGCGGGCGTGGTCCAGCCTGCGAACTCGTCGATCCCGACGCGGAAGAGGATGCGCACGGCCTTCTCGAGCTCGTGCTCCTCGCACACCAGGAGGACGCCGTCGCCCTGTTCGAGGTAGCTGCCCGCGGCATTGGCGAAGTGGCGGTCCAGCGGCGCGCTGATCGAGCCAGGCAGGAAGCCCTCGCAGAAGCGGCTCCAGGCGCGGCAATCGATCACCACGTTGGCGGGCTCGGCGGCGGCATGCTTGAAGCGCTCGGCGTCGAGCCGATCCGGCAATCGAAGTTCGCCGCTCGCGCCCTCGAGGTTGCGACGCTTCACGCGCACGAAGTAGGCCGGCGGATCGGGAAGGCCGCGAAGCACCTTGTCCAGGAACGCACCATCGTCACCGGCTGCGCGAAGGCTGCCGTTGATCTGCCGCTCGATCCGCAGGCTCGACTGCGGCAACGCACAGATCGATCGGCCGCAGAGGCTGCCTGCCGTATGGCCTGGCAGGATGCGCACCTCGTCCGGCATGTCGGCAAGGCGACGGAGCGCCTGCTGGAGTTCGCGCGCGTTGCGCTCGAGTTCATGGCGATCGCCTGAGCGCGCACCGAGGTCAGGCCGGCCGACCTCGCCGGCGAACAGGAAGTCGCCGGTGAGGATCGCACGCACGGCGCCCTCGGCATCGACGAGCTCGAACGACAGGCTCTCGCGCGTGTGGCCCGGGGTGTGCAGCACGCGCACGCGCACGCCACCGATGCGGATCTCGTCGCCGTCGCCCACGGCCGTCGTGCTCCCAGGGCACGCACTGGCCCACGCGGGCATGGTTCCCTCGCGGCTCAGGTAGCCGTGCACGCCGTGCCGCTCGACGAGTTCCCGAAGCCCGCTCACGAAGTCGGCGTGCACGTGGGTGTCCGCGGCTGCGACGATCAGCAACCCCGCCTGCTCCGCCGTCTTCAATGCGCGATCCACGTCACGGGCGCAGTCGAACACGATCGCCTCGCGCGATGAAGGGCAGCCGACGAGATAGGCCGCCTGCGACAGCGAGTCATCGTGGATGCGGCGCAGCAGCATGACGCGGATCGTACGGCGACGCTGCGTCAGGCGAACTCGCGCTTGAGCTGCGCGAGGCCCGTGAGCAAGGCCTCGATGTGATCCGGTCCGTGTGCAGCCGAGACCTGCACGCGCAGGCGCGCATGGCCCTCGGGCACCACCGGGTAGCCGAAGCCGATCACGAAGACACCCAGCTCGAGCAGACGGCGGCTCATGGCGATCGCCTTGGCCGTGTCGTGCACGATGATCGGGCAGATCGCCGTCGGGCTCTTCAGGACCTCGAAGCCGACGTCGGCGATCCCCTGCCGCACGGCCGCCACGTTGCGGCGCAAGCGCTCGACCCGCTCGGGCTCGTGCATCAGGACCTCGATCGCCTTGTCGGCGCTGCACGCGACCGTGCACGGAAGCGCGTTGGAAAAGAGCGTGGGGCGCCCGCGCTGCACGAGCAGATCCGTCGCTGCCCGGCTGCCGCAGATGTAGCCACCGGCGCCGCCACCGAGCGACTTGCCCAGCGTGCCGGTGAAGTAGTCGACCTTGGATGCCGTCAGGCCCCAATGCTCGTGCGTGCCGCGGCCGGTGCGCCCCATGACGCCCGTGCCATGGCTGTCATCGACCACGAGCTTGGCACCGAACTCGTCGCAGAGCGCGCGGATCCCCGGCAGATCCCCGAGGTCGCCCTCCATGCTGAAGACGCCATCGGTCACGACCCAGGCGGTGCCGCTGACATCCGGGTTGGCACGCGCCTCCTCGAGCTTGGTGCGCAGCGACGACAGGTCGCCGTGGCGGTAGACGGTCTTGTGCAGCCCCTTCTTGATCACCGCGGCC
>JASGCG010000195.1 GCA_030054235.1 Bacteroidia bacterium | reverse complement strand
GCGGGCTCATCCCAGCGCCACGCCCACACGGCCGCCTCGGCCGCACGCAACGGCGTGTCGAGATCACCCTGCTCCCACGCGCCGTAGCGCACCCGCAGGTCCTTGAGCGCATCGGGTGTGGCGGCCTTGGCATCCAGCGCGGCACGGCTCGCGGCCGAGCGCGGGATCATGGTCGGATCCTGCCGGCGCGGCGGTGCCGCACCATCCTGGGCATTCGCCACGGCCGTCACGATGAGCGCGGCCACCAGCATCGCGGCGACGATCACGACGAACGAGCGAATCACGACACGGTCTCGCGTCATGGCTTGAGCGGACGGCGATCGACCGTCCATCCTTGCGGTGGTGCAGGCAGCTCGACGAGCGCCCGGTCAGCATCGTTGAGCGGCCCGACCTCGACCGCGCGCAGTCGCGCGATGGTGCGATCGCCCTCGGTGGAGTCGCGCACTACGGCGATCGGCAGCGATGTCGCGCGGTCCCACGCCACGATGAGCTGCTTCGCGTCACGCGCGGCTTGCGACGAGGGACGCGGCACCAGGCAGAGCACGTCGTTCGGCGGCAGGTCCTTCCAGAGCGGGCTCTCGGGAAGCGTGGTCGTCGTCACGATGTAGTTCGCGAGCACCTCGCTGCGACGAGCCCCCACCGGAAGCGCCAGCGGGCCCTCGCCCGGCTGCAGTGGATCCATGCTGGTGCCCTCGGCCACGAGCTGGCGCTCGATCTGCTGCTTGCGCGCATCATCGCGCTCGATCAGCCAGCCATCGCGGTAGAGGAACAGCCGGCGGTCCTCGCTCGCACGGCCGGTGCCATCGATGAACTGATCGATGCGCAACGCGATCCGTCGTGATGGACCGGCCGATCCCTGAAGGACGAGCCGACCACGCCGACGCTCGACATCATCGGTGAGCGCGTCGCGCTTCTCGATGATCACGGTGCATGCCATCGCATCGAGCCGCGCGCCGGCAGCCTCGGCTGCATCGAGGATGCGCTCGATGCTCTCGCTTGCCGTGGCCGTGGGCGCAGGCTCCGCGAGCGAGCCGCCGGTGGAAGGCGGCGCCGAGCACGCAACGGCCAGCGCCAGCACCGCAAGCGCATGCATCGTCACTTGGACTCCTCGAGCATGTCCGCCATCGGATCGCTGCCCGCCGCGCCGTCGCTCGCATCCTCGGCAGCGCTGCCGCGCCCCACGGCGTTGATGATCGTGGCCAGGACGACGACCAGGCACAGTCCCGCGCGCCACGCCACGCCCACGATGGGCTTAGCACCGCGCAGGCATGGCTTGCAGACCAGCAACGCAAAGAACGGCGAAAGGAGGATCGCGGCCCAATGCAGCGGGCGCACCTCGCCGTAGTTGTATGCATGACCGCACAGGGCGAGCACGCAAGCGATCGCAGCCAGCGTGGTCGCTGCAGCCGCGGTCCACGGTACGAGTTCACACGCCGCTTCAGCCGGGCAGGCCGCGCCGGCGGGATCCGCGCCGACCGCAACCGGTTGCGACGAGGCAGCAGCGCGCAACCGAGCAAGCTCCCGCAGGTTGAGCACACCGCTGACCATGCCGAACCCGGCAAGCGCCGCAGCCACAGCCATCGCCATCACGCCGAGGCTGGCGAAGTTCGCCAGGATCATGAGCACGCCGAGCCCTGCAAAGACGATCGCGGCCATCATCGCCATGCCCACGCTGCATGCGTCGCGCGCCACGGCTGACCAGAGCAACCCCACCAGGACGATCGACCCGAAGAGCCCAGCCTGGATGTAGGGGTTGCTGGCAGGGAACACCACGAACTTCCACGCCAGGCCGCCAAGGATCACCGCGACGATCGACCACTGCACCCACCAGGCCGAGCGCATGCGCGACACGACCGCACCCACGAGCGCCGCCACGCCGACCGCGTAGGGCAGCACGTGCCAGCGCTCAGCCGGCGGCAGTCCGACCGGACCGACCTCCAGGAGGAAGCTCGCCACGAACGCGACCGGTGCTGCCAAGGCCTGTCCGACCTGCGCACGGCGCACGGCGAGCGCGCGATCGGCCTCCGCACGCCGAGCGACCATGAGCACGCCGAAGCCACCCACCGCCAGCCCAAGGAGCGCCGGCAGCACGAGGACCTTCACGAGATACAGCGCAACCTCAGGCAGCATGGTTCACTCGGCTTTCGTCTCGTCGGCCTCAAGACCGATCACCAAGCGCACCTCGTCACCGAGCGCCTTCGGCGGCTTCTCGATGCCCCACGTCATGCCGAACTCGCTGCGCTTGATCGTGACCTGGCACTCGAAGCCGACCTTCTTGCCCGTCGGTCCCTTGCCCACGCCAGTGACGACGCAGTCGACCATCACGGGCTTGGTCACGCCATGCAGCGACAGGTCGCCGGTCAGCGTCCAGTGGCGCTCGGTCACGCGCGTGCCGCCGGTCGAGGTGAACGAGATCGAGGGGAACTCCCTTTCATTGAAAAAGTTCGGACCCTTCAGGTTGTTGTCGAGCTTCTCGCTGCCGGTGTCGATGTTTTTGAGCTCGGCGACGGCCTTGATCGTCGGCGCGGCCGAGTCATCCATGGGCCACGCCACGCTGCCCGAGAGCGCATTGATGCGGCCCCAGAACTGCCCGGCCTCCAGATGCTGAATCCGGAAGAGCGCCATGCTGTGGACGGGATCGAGGGTGAGTTCGCCCTCGGCAGCAGGTTGCGCAAGCACCGCCGCGGCGTTCGCCGGAGCGCTCCACATGGGCCGCGATGCAGCCGCGAGCAACGGAATGGCGATCAACGATGAAGCGACGATCAGGGTGCGCATGCAAGCCTCCAAGGGGTCGGAGGATCATACGGAGCGCACCCATGCAGGATCGATGCAAACGGGCGAATGGCATGGCCCAGCCGAGCCGGTCCGATCGACTCGATCACGGCGTGTGCGCCGGACAACGCCCGTCAGGGTGCCAGCGCCTGGTGACCCACGATCTCAAGACCGAAGCCATGCAGCCCGGGCAAGGCGCGCGGATGATCGGTCAGCAGGCGCAGTCGCGACAGCCCAAGGTCACGCAGGATCTGTCCACCGATGCCATATTCACGTTCGCCCATGGGCTGCGCCTTGCCGCCGATTCCCGATGGTCGGGTGAGGTCGGGCGCATTCACGTCATCGCCGGCAGCGCGGCGGATCGCGTGCAGGCGCGAACGAAGGCTGTCATCGGTCTCCTCGGGGCGCAGGTACACGAGCGCGCCGCGTCCGGCCGCGCGGATCGCGCGCAGCGAGGCGCGGATCGTCTCCTGTCCGCTGCGATCACCCGCTGCGGCGGCACCGAAGATGTCACCGAGCACGTCGCGGCGATGCATGCGCACGAGCACGGCCTCGTCGATGGGTGCCACGGTGCCGTCGGCGCCGGGGATCCCGACGCCGCCGCAGGTCAGCGCCAGGTGCGGCTGCGGATCGATCGTGCTGTGCCAGGCGAGCACCGTGAACTCGCCCTCGGGCGTCATCACGCGTTCGCCAGTGACGGGCTCGATACGGCGCACCAGGCTCTCGCGGCGCAGTCGCCATTCGATCACCTGCTCGACCGAGCACATCTTGAGCCCGTGCTGCGCGCACAGCAGCTCAAGGTCCGGCACGCGGGCCATCTCGCCATCCTCGCGCACGACCTCGATGATGCACGCCGCGGGCCGCAAGCCAGCGAGTCGGCACAGGTCCACGCTGCCTTCGGTCTGGCCGGTGCGCACGAGCACGCCGCCGTCGCGGGCGCGCAGCGGGTTGATGTGGCCCGGACGCACGAAGTCATCCGGCCGCGAAACTGGGTCGCACATCAGGTGGATCGTCTTGACGCGGTCGCGCGCGCTGATGCCCGTGCCCACGCCGTGCCGCGGGTGGCCATCCACGCTGACGGTGAAGGGCGTCGCACGCAGGCTCGTGTTGATCGCCGCCTGCGGCACCAGGTCCAGCCGCTCGCACGATGCACCATCAAGCGCCACGCACAGGTAGCCAGCGCCCACACGGGTCATGAAGTTCACCTGCTCGACCGTCAGGGACTCGGCCGCACACACGAAGTCGCCCTCGTTCTCCCGGTTCTCGTCGTCCACCATGACCACGATGCGGCCTGCGCGGAGTTCGTCGAGGATCTCGGGGATGGGGCTGAGCGGCATGGGAGGGAAAGCGTAGCCGCGAGCGTCGTACGATCGCGTCATGCCCATGCCAGCCCGTCGCACC
>JASGCG010000194.1 GCA_030054235.1 Bacteroidia bacterium | reverse complement strand
AGGCGCTCCGCAACAGCATCACGGCGGTGGCGATCGACGAAGCGACGGGCGCAACGGTGGGCATCGCACGCGTCGTCACCGACCGCGCAACCTTCGCGTGGCTCTGCGACGTGATCGTGGACGAACAGTTCCGCGGGCAGGGCCTCGCGCGCCGGCTGCTCGACGCGCTGGAACGCGAGCCGTCCTTGCAGGGCGTGCGCCGCTGGTGCTTGGCGACGCGCGATGCGCACGGGTTGTACGCGAAGCACGGCTATGTCCCGGTCCCCGAGGGCCGCTGGATGGAGCGACAGGGTCCGAAGGAGCGGTGGCAGGAGCCGCAGGACTAGCATGGCGCCATGCCGCGGCGCCGCCCGCAGGGCTTCATCCTGCGGCGCAAGCCACAGCTCAAGCGCGGTCGACGGCGTCCTACGTGGAGTGCTGGGGTTGGGTGGCGGTCACGGGAGGCCCCTTGTCGGGGCGGCCCGCGTCAGAAGTGCGCGACCATGACGCCGTAACGCACCGTCAGGTACTCAACGATCACCTTCGTGTCGGTGGCGTGCAGGCGATCCCCGACGCGGTGGAACTTCCACGCGTCCACGACGCTGTGGCTCGCGGGGTCGAGGACCAGGTTCGGGCATCCCTGATGCGCCTCGCCCACGAGTTCGACGATCTCGCGCCTTGGACGTGGGTACGCGACGTACCGGATCTCAAGCTGGGTTCGTAGTGCAGGACAGCAGGCGAGCACGCCCTCAAGGAAGGCGCAGTCAGGGCAGTAGTACTTCTTGCCTTCTGCGTCACGAGCACTGTCGGTGAAGCCGGGTGTCAGCAGGAAGAGGGTGTCCATTGGTGGTCCTTTCGTTCTACCTCGAATCCCCTCAGTTCGCCCAGCCACTCCTTGCGCAGCATGCCGACACGAGCGTGTCATCCCAGCCTGATCCATCGACCCGTCGGTCGGGGCCGGATCGATCTTGCATTTCGACATCCTCGCGCTTGGGCGCGTACTTTGGCAGGTTCCAGGCACGTCCACGCAGCACGCTCAATCTGTGCCAGCGCGTGGCCTCAGCCCAAGGAGAAAACAACGAGCAACGAGACCGAGTTCTTCGGTCACTCACACCGCACTTGACCGAGCGCCCCGCCTCATCGCCCATGCAGTGGCCTGGGAGCGCGGATGTGCTTCCGCAACAGCAAACTGATCCAAGCACTGCTGGCGAGCGTGATCGTCGCGGCCACCGTCAACTGGATCGTGTCGGCAACCGCGCCGTGTTCGCGCCACTCGGAGACCGCGGCATAGGCTCCCAGCAACCCCAGAGCCAGGAGAATCCACCCCAGCTGCGACAACGCCCGAAGCTCGCGCTTGGAGAAGGTGCCAGACTCGCTCCTGAGAGGGATGGGTCTTCGAAGCTGCTCAAGCAGGCTTGCACGCACGGGCACCGAGCGCGATGGATCAGGCATGGGGATTTCCTCGCTGAAATCATACGGACGGCCGGGCCCAAGTGTTCCGTGAGTCGGTCTCGAGCCAAGCCCCCTACGCCCCTGCGAAATGGCTGAACATGGCCATCGGCGGGACAGGCCGGGAGTTTCCGCAACAAACCTGAGCGCCAAGCTCGTCTACGACGACACGGGCGCCTCGGTCACCGTGGGCGTTGTCCCGGCTCCGGGGGCGATCGCGCTCCTAAGCGCGGCTGGCCTGGTCGCCTCGCGGCGACGCCGCTGACGCATCACCCGCGCATCACGCCGGCTTCGGCCCTCAACCACACTCCTCGCCGTGTCGCCCTCGGGCGTCGCGGCGAGGTTTTCTTGGTGACGACCATGCCACCCAACCCCAGCTCATCGGGGCCGTCGGCTGCAGCCGATGTTCGGGCGATCGACGTGCAGATCGAGCACCATGGTGATTCACGGGGCGCAGGGGAATCTGCCGCGCATCAGTCATCGCGAGTCGCGACACTCATGCACCCGGCCGTACTCAGCTCCACGCCACAAGCAGCTGCCCCAGATCCGCGCCATTGACGGTGCCGTCGCCGTTGAGGTCGGCGGAGCCGTCGGTGCCCCACTGCGTAAGCAGCTGGCCGAGGTCAGTTCCGTTCACCGAGCCGTCGCAGTTCAGGTCAGCGGCAACGCAGCCCGGGGTGACCGTCACGATGCCCGTTGCGGTCGCGCCGGTCTCGTCGGTGTAGCGCACCGACATCTGCGACCCCTGGTAGTTGGCGGGAATCGTGAACGACAGGCGGGCGCGTCCCTGCGCATCGGTGATCGAGCGGCCGACCATCGTGCTGCCGACCGTCATGGCCATGCTGTGGCCGACGTTCGCCGCGGTGCCGTAACGGCTCACCGCGGAGAGCTCGATCGTCTGGCCGGGCGCCCCGCTCGCCAACAGCGGCTGCACAAAGTTGCTCTGGACGGGAAGCGCCCAGAAGCCCGGCACTGAACGGTCGGACACTCCATCGGAGGCCGAGCCGAACACCAGCCCGTTGCTGCCGACACCCGAGGGGAACGCGTAGCGCTGGCCCTCCGGCATGGCGAGCGGCGTGAACACGCCGTCCAGCCACGCCACACCCTTGATGCCGAAGCTGCCGCCGACTTCGTCGTAGTAATAGCCCGCCGCGATGCCGTTGCGGCTCATGGTCAGCGCGGTGGCACCGATCGGGTCGTCCGCAGGCACGGCGAGGACGCTCACCGAGCCGTCCGGCTGCACCAGCGCCGGCGCGCGGAGCCCGCCGAAGTACCCGTTGATGAGCACGGCCCCCTCATTGTTGATCGAGACGCCCTTGGTCTCCTCGCCCTCGCTCGGGACGATCGACACGGTGCCGTCGACGCCCCAGCGAACCGCCGCAGAGGGCGTGCCCGAGCCGGCCACGCCGCGCACGGTGCCCGTGATGACGCCGGAGGAGTTGATGCTGTTGGCGAGCGTCCAGACGATGCCGTCCGGCGTTTCGAACTCAGGCACCGCGAGCACTTCGAGCTGGCGGTTCACCCAACGCGCGGCGAAGTAGTTGCCGTTCGAGATGACGCTGCCGATGATGACGCCCGACTCGTTGATGTCGGTGGCGTAGCCGCCCTCGCCGAGGTCCGGCAGGACGACGCGCTCGATGCCATTCGCCCAGAGGACTGGCGTGCCGTAGACGCCGGACACCTGGAACTCGTTGCCGACGATGTCGCCGCTCGAGTTGATCGCGTATGCGTAGCCGCCGTTGACGTTCGGCAGCACGACCGGGTTCGCCGTCGGCGAGTTCCACATCACCGGCACGTACGGCTGGTTGCCTTCGACGCGCGCCGCGCCGACGATCCGGCCGGACGCATCCACGTCATACGGGGCACCACCCATCCCGAAGTCAGCGAGTTGCTGGAATGGAACGTCTGCCACCGCCGCGGACACGATGAGGGCCGAGACGGCCAACGACACGATGGAACGAGTGTTCATATCTTCACATTAGGCCGTTAGGTCGTACGGATTCTCTGAAAGAATAAATTCCGCTGCAGTGGCGTTTTAGGGTGGAAGTTCGTTTATTATCAGCAATTGTGACCACAGCCGCACATCTGCGGAGGCCACCCCTACTCCGGTAGCCGCAGCCACACCTCATTGCGCACGAACGGCAGCGGGTACTCGATCACCATCCGGAAGCGCTGGAAGTCGTCGGGGTTCCAGCCCAGCAACTCGAAGGCGCGCACACCCATCGGCACCACAAAGTCCTCGCCCTCCTTGGCCCGCATCGCGAATCCCAGCCCCATCGGCACGAACCCCACGCCGTGCTCGACGAAGCCACGCCCGCTGCGGTCGGGGCCGGTGAGCTCCGGGCGATCAGCCGGCACCGCCTCGGCGGAGAACGTCGCCTCGGGTGCGCTCCCACGGAAGGTGTCCCGGTGCAGCAGCACCTCGCGCACGTGCAGCCGGCACGCACGCGACACCGTGTACTGGGTCATCGTCCAGCGGTTCTCGTTGGTCGCCGCTGCGACCTCGAAGTTCAGGTTCACCACGCCGTAGGCGAGGTCCATCGGCTCGTCGAGCGGCGGCACCGTGGCATCGAGCACCAGCGAGTGAAACTTTCCGCGCCGCTCCAGGCGCAGCTGCGATGCCGCCGGTGAGCAGAACTCGGGCATCAGCGCCACCGCCGGATCGTCGAGCAGCGGTGTGCCACTGAGCGCCGTGCGGCGGTAGCCCTCGCTCGAACTCGGGTGCCCCTGGAGGCTGAGAATCGCGTACGGATTGCCGCG
>JASGCG010000193.1 GCA_030054235.1 Bacteroidia bacterium | reverse complement strand
CGATTCCGACCGAACCCCTCAGGAGATTGCCATGATCGAGCACGCATCCGTTGACCGTCGGACCTTCATCCAGGGCGTGGCCGCCAGCGCTGCCGTCTTGGCCGCACCGGGCGTGCTCGCTGCGGGCCGTCGTGCGGAGGCGCTGCGCGTGGGCGTGATCGGCTGCGGCGGACGCGGCACCGGTGCAGCCTTCAACGCACTCGAGGCCGGCGAGGCCACCAAGGGCGCCGTGCGCATCGTGGCGCTTGGCGATCTCTTCCCCGACCGCGTCGAGGGTGCACGCAAGGGCCTTGCCGAGAAGGGCGAGATGGGCACGGTCTCGGAGAAGAACTGCTTCACGGGCTTCGATGCGTACAAGGGCGTCATCGCGACCGACTGCGACGTGGTGATCCTGGCGACGCCGCCCGGATTCCGGCCCAGCCATTTCAAGGCGGCCGTCGATGCGGGCAAGCACGTCTTCATGGAGAAGCCGGTCGCCGTCGATGCCCCCGGCGTGCGAATGGTGCTGGCCGCCGCGGCCGATGCGGAGCGTCGCAAGCTCAGCGTGGTCGCGGGCACGCAGCGTCGCCATGAGCAGTGCTACCTGGAGGCGATGGAGCGCATTCACCGTGGCGACCTGGGCAAGGTCGTGGGCGCGCGGTGCTTCTGGAACCAGCAGGGGCTGTGGGACGTCGAGCCGCGTGCCGACCGCAGCGACATGGAGAACCAGGTCCGCAACTGGCTCTACCACGCGTGGCTCTCGGGCGATCACGTCGTCGAGCAGCACGTGCACAACATCGATGTCGTGAACTGGGCGTTCCAGGCGGTGCCTGAGCGCTGCGTCGCCACCGGCGGCCGCCAGTCGCGCACGCAGACCAAGTACGGCCACATCTACGACCACTTTGCCTGCGACTTCACCTATCCCGGCAATCGTTTCGCGCTCTCGATGGCGCGCCAGCAGGAGGGGACCGACGGCCGCGTGCAGGAGTTCATCCACGGCAGCGATGGTGTGGCCGAGCTGTCGTCAGGCAGCGCCCTGATCACCGGTGCCAAGGCGTGGAAGTTCGCCGGCAAGCAGCGCAATCCCTACGTGCAGGAGCACATCGACCTGCAGTCGAGCATCCGTGGCGGCAGCTACCTCAACGAGGGCAAGCGCATCGCCGAGAGCACGCTCTGCGCGATCATGATCCGCATGGCGGCCTACCGCGGCAAGGAAATCACCTGGGAGCAGGCGATGAACGACACCGAGGACCTGATGCCGAAGGTGCTGCAATTCGGGCCCAATCCGCAGGCCCCTGTGGCGATCCCCGGCCAGGGAGCCTGACGGCGGCGGCGGTCACGCTCAGCGCTGCGGCTGGCTCGCTGCGCCAGGCGCGGTGACGGCATCGGGAACGCGAACGGCTTCGGCTGCGCACGGTGGCCCCTCGGGACCGGGCGAGGTGGACCACGCCCGTACGCCGTGCGCATCGATCGTCGTCACGCTCGCTCGGTAGCCCGCGAAGGAGCGCATGAGCCCCGCGGCATCACGTGCGCCGGCCACGCAAAGCGCCGTCGCCAGCGCATCACACGTTGCGCCATCGGGCCCGCGCACGCACGCCGCCGTGCGGTCGCGCAATGCATGGCCCGTCCGCGGATCGATGATGTGCGAGTGGCGCACGCCGTCGATCTCGATGAACTGCTCAAGGTCGCCGCTCGTCGAGACCGCCTCGCCGAGCAGCATGAGCTCGAACGGTTCGCCGAGCCCGTCTTCCTTGCGGATGGTCCAGCCCGGCTTGCCGGGCGGAGCGACCGGACCGGCGACGAGGTCGCCTGCCACGGCCACGAGGTGGCTCGGCTGGCCCATCGCCGCCATCGCTGCACTGGCGCGCTGGGCAGCGAAACCCTTGCCGATCCCGCCGAAATCGAGCGCCATCCCATCGCGCCCAAAGGTGATCGTGCGCTCCTGGGCATCAAGGCCCACATGCTGCCAGCCCACGCGAGAGCGTGCCGCATCCACCGTGGCGGTGTCGGGCAGCGCACCCTTCGCGCGAGCGGCGCGCCACGCCTGCACGATGGGTGAGATGGTCGGGTCGAAGCGACCTTCGGTTGAGCGCGCGATCTCGATGGATCGCGCGGTCGCGGTGAACAGCCGGTCGCTCGCGATCGTGGCCGTGCCCGCGGTGCGCGGAAGGCGGCGGCATTCACTCGAAGCCTGCCAGTCGCTCAGCGCGTCGTCGCAGGCGCGCACCTCGGCCATCGCCAGTCGCGCCACGGCGAGTCGATCGGCCGCCTCGGGTGCAGCCACCTTGACGGTGACGTCGACGCCCATGGCGATCTCGGTGAACGACTCGACCTCTGGTTGGGCGGGCTGGGCCTGCACGGCCACGACACTGCCGAGGACGGCGAGCGGAAGCAGCAGCATCGTTCAGTCCGGCTCTTCGGGGCTCGCCGCGCGGATCGCGCGCAGTTCAGCCAGGCGGTCGAACAGGATGTCGATGAGCTCCGGATCGAAGGCGCGGCCACGCTCGGAGCGCATCTGGTCAAGGACGCGCTCCTCGGGCCACGCGGGCTTGTAGCAGCGCACGCTCGAGAGGGCGTCGAAGACGTCGCAGATCGCCACGATGCGCGCGAAGACCGGGATTTCCTCGCCGCGACGACCGCGTCGCTGCCCGCCCTCGAGGATGCCGGGGTAGCCCGTGCCGTCCCAGCGCTCGTGGTGCATCAGCGCCACCTCGCGCGCTGCCTCGTCGTAGTCGGTGGGCATGTCGTCGAAGAGATCGCCGCCGATGATCACATGGCGCTCGATCTCGCCGCGCTCGTGCTCGTCGAGCAGCCCGGGCTTCTTCAGCACGCGGTCGCTCACGCCCACCTTGCCCACGTCATGCAGCTTGGCCGCGATCCGCAGCCGGTCGCGCTGGCGCTCAAGATTGGCACCCTCAAGCCCGCGCCGCCGTGCCCACTCCTCGAACAGGATCGACGCGTAGCCCGACACGCGCTCGACGTGCGGCGTCGTCTCGCTCGGGTCGTGCACCTCGGCCATGCGGATCATGCGCATGATGATGCTCTCGGTCAGGTGCGTGCGCTCGAGCGCAACGGTCGCGATGCTCGCGAAGTGCTCGATGAGCGCCTGATCCTCGTCGGTGAAGCCACCATCGCGGGACCTGCCCTGGTCGTCGCGCGCATTGATGAGCTCGATCACGCCGAGCACGCGGCCGAGCCGGTTCTTCAGCGGCATGGCGAGCATGCTGCGGGTGCGGTAGTCGAGCAGCTGGTCGAATGAGTGATCGAAGCGGAAGGGGAGGCTCGGATCGAGCCGATCCGTGTCGGAGATGTTCACCGGCTGGCCGGTGAGCGCGACCCACCCGGCGATGCTCCGCTCGTTGATGGGGATGCGGAACGTCTGCATCGGGGGCGTCTCGCCGCTGCGCGTGCGCCGGGCGAGCGTCTCGTTCTGGAAGAAGGCGAAGCGCAACCGGTCGCCCTCGCGCACGAAGATGGTGCCGGCATCGGCGTTGAGCAGGTGACGGCTCTCGTCGAGGATCCGGTCCATGAGCGTGTGGAAGTCCTGGACCTGGTTGAGCTCGATGCCCACCTGCAGCAGCCCGCTCATGCGCGTGCGCCAGCGCTCGATGGGTGCCTTGTCGCCCGCATCACGCGCGGCGCGGGAGCGAAGGTCCTCGTTCTCGCGCAGCGCCTGGCGCAGCTGCACCTGCACACGCTGCAGCGCCGCGAGCGCATGATGCCGCTCGACGCTGGCGAGATAGGCGCGCGAGTGCAGCAGGCAGCGCGTGCGCAGTTCGGCGGGCTGCACCGGACGCTCGAGGTAATCGCTGGCTCCGAGCCGGAACGCCTCGGCGCGGTCGGTATCGAGATCGCTGCCGACCACCAGCACCGGAACGCCCTCGGTTTCGGGCGCGCGGCGGAAGCGCTCGAGCACGTACTGCGATTCCTCGCGTCGCTCGAGATCGAGCACGATCACCGTGGGCGCCACGCGCATCGCATGGTCGTACGCGTCGTAGCCACGCGAGCATCGATGGACCGTCGTGTCCGGAGCTTCGGCGATGACCACGACGAGCGAGGCCGACTCGGGCGAACCGTCATCGATCGCCAGCACGACGTGCTGCGCAAAGCTCGGCGCTGGTGCGTTCATCCTCGACCTCCACGGCGAGGGTTGCGGCCGCTGGGGCCGTTGGGTTCCCGCAGCGGGGCGCTCCCGGCACCCACGCGCTCCTGGC
>JASGCG010000192.1 GCA_030054235.1 Bacteroidia bacterium | reverse complement strand
GATCCACCCTGCCTTCGAACGCGCCGACCACTCGCAGCCGACCGAGCCCTGCACCTCAAGTTCGCCCGTCCCACCAGAAGCGGCAAACTGCAGTTGAGCGGGGATCAGCCCGGTGGTGCATTCACCGGCAGCCGCTGGCAACGACGACATCACGGCACAGCCCACGGCCAAGATGGCTGCCAAGAAGAAACGAGTCGAGCGGCGGATGTTCATCGGGATCTCCGCAAGCATGTCATACACAACGGCCAAGACGGGTCGGAAGTTGCGTTGAAAGTGCAAAAACAGATGCGAGTCCGACTCAGTGCGTCCCGGCCGGGGCGCAGCCGCACTGCTTGAGGAAGCGGCGCATCTCGGCGATCTCGTGGTTGTCCTGCAAGGTCTGGCCGCTGGTGTGCGGGATCGGGAAGCTCATCTCGTGGCCGTTGAGCTTGACCTTCAGGTGGTCCTTCTTGGTTTCGTCGCAGGTCGCGCCCAGGCCCTCGAACATGTGCACGATGTCGCGCCAGTGCAGATTGTGCGAGGTCGGATGCGAAAACAGTTGCGCAAGCGTGTGTTCGTGGCTGTGGCTCATGGTTGGGTCCCTTTCGGAAGACGAGGAAGCCAGTCAGCGTATCACGGAGTCCTGTGTCCGGGATATCCCTTGCCCCCTGCTGCTGGGGTTACTGCGGGCACGGTCCCCAGCCGCCGAGGACGATGCCGAGGTCGCCGCCATCGACCGTGCCGGAGCCGTCGACGTCGGCCTGGTAGGACCCGCCGCCGGATGAGCCCCACTGGCTGAGCAGCGCGGCAAGATCGACGCCGTCCACGATGCCATCAAGCGTGAGGTCCGCGGTGCAGTCGCAGATCGAGTTCGCGCCGAGGTTGGACCAGCGGCCGCCACCGATGTTTGGACGCGGCGCATTCGAGCAGATGGTCGAGCCCTGGATGGTCATCGATGCCAACGGGCCACCCGAGTCCGTGATGCCCACGCCGCCAAGGCTGACCAGCGCGGTGTTGTTCGTCACCGAGCACTCGTCGAGTGCCAGCAGGGCTTCGGGGCTGCCCACCGAGAACCAGCTCAATCCACCCATGAGGTTGCTGCTGATGTTGCCGCTCACGCTGACCCGTGCAAGCGAGGGCGTTCCCTGCACAAGATGCAGGCCGCCACCTCGGCTGTTGGCCGAGTTCTGCTCGATGGCGCAGTCGATGACGCTGCCGGTCGAGAGATTCATCTGCAGCCCGCCGCCATCGGTGCTTGCCGAGTTGTTGCGGAAGGTGCACTGGCGGATCTCGCCGCTGCAGCGAAGGAGATACGCCCCGCCGCCGAAGCCCGCGCCGTTTGATTCGATGACGCACTCACGGATTGAGGTGGCGGCATCGATGCCAAGGATGCCCCCGCCGGCCAGAGCACTGGGGAAGTTCGGGAGCGGCGTGCCGGTTGCGCCACCCTTCACGGTCACGCGTTCGAGCGCCGACACGGCAGGTTCGCCGCTCATGAAGCGGACGACCGAGCTTTGCTGCCCCGCGGAACCCTGGATGATGGTGGTTCCGGCGGCAACGCCTCGGACCACGATCGGCTTGCCACGGAAGTCCACCGGCCCATCATGCGTGCCGGCTGCGACGGCGATGATGCGCATGACTTGCGTCGGCGCCGTGTCGATGGCCTGCTGGATTGTCGCGAAGTCACCGGGGACGGTGACGGTCTGGCACTCGTCGGGCTGGAGGTTGCCGTCGCGATCGGCACTGGTGCCGCTCGCCACATCGCAGGTGTCGGGGCGCAGGTTGCCGTTGCAATCCGTGGCCGGATCAGTGGCGACTTCGCACGAGTCGGGGATGCCGTTCAGGTTGCAATCCGACTCGGCGCCGCGGGCGATGTCGCAGGGGTCCGGCACGTTGTTGGTGTTGCAGTCGGGCGTGGTGCCATCGACGACCTCGACAACGTCAAGGCGCTCGTTCCCGTTGCAATCGCCCTTGGGCTCGATGCCGACATAGGCCAGCGAAACGACGGTCAGGCCGTCGTCCTTGCAGTCGGTTGCATCGACCGTCGGCGGGCACTGGACACGGACCGTGAGCAGGCGTTCATCGCCGATCAGCTCGTTGAACTCTGCACGAGGGAGCGTGATGGTCGCGCGGTCCGGTGTGGCCGGGCAGAGGCCGCCATCGGCCTCGAAGAAGCGCCGCGGCGTCGAGTCGTTGAGGACCACGTCAACCCACTCGGTCTGGCCGTTGAGGTCGCCGCGCAGATCGACGGTGATCGTGACGGGGGTTTCCGAGCGCAGCAGTTCGTCGGCAGTCCAGACTCGAGCTGCAGCACCGCTCGGAGCGCCGAGGTTGGCGCTTTCAAGGCGCACCATGCGAGCGCCCTGGCAGTCATCGGGAATGGCGTCGCTGTTCAGATCCGAGACCAGGCCGGTCGCGATCTCGAACGCATCCGGGAGGTCATTCATGTTGCAATCAGGCTGGCATTCGTCTGGAACGCCGTTGGCATCGGCGTCGGCCGAGGTGCCCGCCGCAATGTCGCAGGAATCAGGGAGCAGCGTGCGGTTGCAGTCGGTGAAGGTCTCGCAGGCTTCGCCGATGCCATTGCCGTTGCAGTCGCGCTGATCGGGATTGGCCACGTCGGGGCAGTTGTCGATCGGGTTGGGGATGCCGTCGCCGTCGGCGTCCAAGCAGGGCGTTCCCTGCTCGCAGCAGTCCGGGATGCCGTTGGTGTTCGTGTCGCTGACGTCTCCCGCGAGGATCTGGCCGTAGTCGACGATGCCGTCGCCGTTGCAGTCGGCGGACCATTCGAAGATTGCACCAGCGACGCCTTGCCCCGCCGGAAAATAGTTGTGCCAACGTCCACTCGCATACATCGTGACGCGGGTCTCGGTGTTGCAATCGGGCTGGGTCTGATCCCAGTTGGCGTATGTCCAGGTGGTGCCGTCGCTCCAAGTCCACGCAGCAAGGTCACAAGTGTTTCCCGAGAGTGTTTGGCCTCCGATGTAGAAGTTGGCGAAGCCACCAGCGTTGAGGATCCCTCGGACGACTTCGTTCTCCCCGCTACTCCCGATGCTCGCAAGATCAGCGGCGCTGGCTTGCGCTGCTGCTCTGGCCACATCCCAACTTGACTGGCCCGAAGGCATGACCCACGCTCGATACCAATGCCCATTCCCCCCATCGCTCACCTTCCACTGCACCGCCTGCTGCGCCTGCGTCGCTGAGGATGCGATCAGGACCATGGCCGACGACAGGATCAGGTTCTTCATGCGGTTTCTCCCCGGTTGGAATCCGGACCGGGAAACTAACCGCCGCTACCGCCCCGATGCAACGCCTGCTCAGCCAAGTTCACGCCGAACGGCGGGCACTCGCGTCGACGCGGTGTCCCAAACCAGATCAACCATGATGCCGTGATACTGATGGGCGGCAATGTCCTTCATGCCGGCAACCTGGCGCCACGGGATCCCCGGGAAACGGGCCCGCGTCGCGTCGGAGACAGACTTGGCGGCCTCGCCAAGGATCACCAGGTCGTAGAGCACCGCTCGAATCGTGCGCTGATCGTTCGCGAACCCATCGAAGTCCATGCCGGAAATGAAGATCGTGATGCGGTCGCACGCTTCCCGCATGTCCTGCAGGCGTTGAGCTTCGCTACGCGGCATAGCGGAGGTCTCTGATGATCGCGTCTCGCGAGTCCGGGCGCAGGCCGCTGGGTGTGGTGATGTCCACGGACAAACCCAGCATCGACTCAAGGTGCTGACGGATCGCGATGAGATCCAGCAAATCCCGGTGTGGCTCAAGCTCCACCAATACATCGACGTCCGAGTCGGGTCGAGCAGCACCCGTGGCGCGCGATCCGAAAATGCCGATGCGGACCACCCCCATGGCAGACAGAGTGTTGAGCTCGGCCCGGATGGCTTCGAGAAGGCCGTCGATCGATGTCGAGGCGAAGGGGCTCATGCCCAAATCGTACTGAAGCGTTCCCGCAAGTCGCACCCCACCCCCAACGACAACGCCCCCGGCGGATGCCGGGGGCGCGGTTGAATGGACCATACAGGACTTGAACCTGTGACCTTCTCCGTGTCATGGAGACGCGCTAGCCAACTGCGCCAATGGTCCGTGTCCCTTGCGGGCCATGGAGTGTAGCGCGGCCCCCGCCGCCTGCAACCGAACACACGCTGGCTTGGCACCGATCGGATAACACTCTGCACGCGATGCACGCCGGCCACCACGCCCCCAC
>JASGCG010000191.1 GCA_030054235.1 Bacteroidia bacterium | reverse complement strand
GCCCGCCATGCCAACGGCGTAGGTCACGTTGTTATGCGAGTTGAGGATCTGCACCTCGTACTGGTTCATGAAGAAGACGCCGCTGTTGCAGCCGCCCTGCCCCTTGCACTCGCGGCCGGCGGGCACCATGAACTCCAGGTGCAGTTGGCAGTCGCCGAACGAGTCCTTGGTGGCGATGTCACCCGAGCCGGGCTTGACGGCCATTTCGCCGTTCTCGATCGTCCAAGCGCAGGGCTTGCCGCCACTAGACCACTTATCGGACGACTTGCCGTCGAAGAGCGCCACCGCATCGCTGGGGGCTGTCGAGCCCTGCAGGGTGCCCGGCGTCACGGCAGCCGGCTGGGGCCGCTCCATGTCGTGGACCTTGTACTTGAAACCATCCTGCAGGGTGGTGGCGGCAGCGAGTCCAGCGACAAGGCACGAGCAAGCGATCGCGTAGTGCATGGTGTTCTCCGTGAGGGTGCACGCACTGTAGCGAGATCTATCATCCTCGACCCTTCAAGGAGCCCCCATGGCACGCGCGGCTGAACAGACTGACATCGTCGGGACCATCCGCACCCAGCTCGAGGAACTCTCCCGCGACCTGTGGTGGACCTGGAACCCCGAAGGCCGCATCCCGTTCGAGATGCTCGACCCGGTGCTCTGGCGCGCGACCAAGCAGTCGCCCATGCAGGTGCTCGACGCCGTGTCCGACGAGCGCATCGCGCTCTGCGCGCAGGATGACCGCTTCCTGGATGCGCTCGCCAAGGCCACCAAGTCGCTCGAGGCCTATCACGACGCCGCCACCTGGTGGGGCCGTGGGGCGAAGGGCGATCTCAAGTCGCTGCGCGTCGCATACTTCTGCAGCGAGTATGCCGTGCACGAAAGCATGCAGCAGTACGCGGGCGGCCTCGGCGTGCTGGCGGGCGATCACCTCAAGAGCGCCAGCGACCTCGGCATCAGCCTCTGCGCGGTCGGGCTGCTGTATCGACAGGGCTACTACCTGCAGGAACTCGCCGAGGATGGCGCGACCCGCGTCTACTACCCCGAATACGACTTCGACCGCATGCCGGTCGAGGACACGGGTGAGATCATCGTGTGCCCCGTCGGCTCGAGCCGCGTGAAGGCCAAGGTCTGGTCGATGAAGGTCGGCCGCACGACGGTCTACCTCCTCGACAGCGACGTCAAGGGCAACAGCGACGAGGACCGCGAACTCACCCGCGGCCTCTACCGCGGCGAGCCCTCGCTTCGCCTGCGCCAGCAGGTGCTGCTGGGCGTGGGCGGCTGCATCGCGCTGCAGCACCTCGATGAACCGGTGACCGTCTATCACCTCAACGAAGGCCACGCCGCGTTCGTGGCGTACCAGCGCATCGCGCAGCTCGTGAAGGACGGCATGAAGCCCGCCGATGCGAAGGCGCATGTGAAGGCCACCACCGTCTTCACCACGCACACCCCCGTGCCCGCCGGCCACGACCGCTACGGCGTCGAAGAGGCCTACGAGGCGCTGCGCCCGGTGCTGCGCCAGGCGCGCATCGACCAGGACGAGTTCGCCGAGCTCGGTCGCGAGCGGCCCGACGACTTCCGCGAGCCCATCTGCATGACGGCGATCTGCCTGCGCTTCGCCTCGCGCATCAACGGCGTGAGCCAGCTGCACGGCGAGGTCAGCCGCGACATGTGGACGCACGTCTACGGCTGCGCGAGCAAGGACGTGCCGATCGGCAGCATCACCAACGGCGTGCATGCGCGCACGTGGATCGATCCCGACGCCGAAGCATTCTGGCGCAAGGAGATCAACCTGCGGCTGGACCGCCACACCCCCACGATGGACGGCTGGGAGAAGGCCCTTGGCGTCGATCGTCCACGCTTCTGGGCCCTGCGCAGCCGGCTGCGCGCCCGCCTGGTGCACTTCATCCGAGAGCGGCTCGCGCGCCAGGCGCTCCGCCGTGGCGAAGGCTCGGCCGGCGTGAACGCCGCCATGCAGGCGTTCTCGCCCGATGCGCTCACGATCGGCTTCGCGCGCCGCTTCGCGACCTACAAGCGCGCGCCGCTGGTCTTCCAGGATCTCGAGCGCCTGAAGTCGATCCTCAATGACCCGCGCCGCCCGGTGCAACTGGTCTTCGCCGGCAAGGCGCACCCGCGCGACGTGCCCGGGCAGGAGTACGCGCAGCGGATCCATGAGCTCTGCAAGGAAGATGGCCTGCGCGGCAAGGTCGCGCTCATCGAGGAGTACGACATGGAGGTCGGCCGCATGCTGACCGCCGGCAGCGATGTGTGGCTGAACAATCCCCTGCGCCCCTACGAGGCGAGCGGTACCAGCGGCATGAAGCCGCCGATGCATGGCGGCATCAATTGCTCGATCCTCGATGGCTGGTGGCCCGAGAGCTTCGACGGCCGCAACGGCTGGGCGATCGGCGACACGCAGCCGATGCAGGACCGCGAAGCGCAGGACCGCAAGGACTCGCAGTCGCTCTACGCGATCATCGAAGGCGAGATGCGCCGCGAGTTCTACGACCGCGATGGCAGCGGCCTGCCGCAACGCTGGATCGATCGCGCCCTGCAGAGCACGGCGACCGTGCCACCGATGTTCAACACGCACCGCATGCTCGCGGAGTACCTGCGCGAGGCCTACATCCCCGCCCATCGCGGCGGGCTGTGAGCCTTCTGCTGCTGCTCAGCGCGCCCCGGCCCGCGCACGACCGGTCAGCACGGCCAGCGAACGGAGCCGTTCCGCCGCATCAGGCCGAAGGCTCGCTGCGCCGCGCGACTGCAGGCGCCAGTGCCAGTTGCCGCTCGCCGTGCCCGGCAGGTTCATGCGCGCTTGGGCACCCAGGCCGAGCGCATCCTGCATCGCCACGATCGCCGTGTTCGCTGGGCTCGTGAACGCCAATCGGTTGAGCTGCGCCGCCGGATCGGATCCGTCCCAGCCCATGTAGGCCCTGGCCCGCGCCTTCGCCGCAGGCTGCAACTGCTCCCACCACCCGACCGTCGTGTCGTTGTCGTGCGTACCGGGGTAGCACACGCAATGCCGGGGGTGGCGATGCGGCGCTTCGCCCGAGTCGTCGCCGTAAAAGGCGTTGTGCAGGAGCTTCATCCCCGGCAGGCCGAAATCATCGCGCAGCGCCACCACCGGCGGCGTGAGCGCGCCGAGATCCTCGGCGATGAGCGGCAGGCTGCCGAGCGCACGCTCGATCGCACCGAGCAGTTCGCGACCGGGCGCGCGCTTCCACGTCCCCTCTCGTGCCGTGGTTGCTGATCCCGGGATCTCGTACGCATGGAAGAAGCCGATGAAGTGATCGATGCGCACGGCATCGAATCGCTCGACCGCCGCGCGCACGCGCTCGATCCACCAGCGATACCCCGTGCGCCGATGCTCGCTCCACCGGTAGTGCGGGTGACCCCAGAGCTGGCCATCCGCGCTGAAGCAATCAGGCGGCACGCCGGTGACGACCGTGGGGCGCCCGTACCGATCGAGCCGGAAGAGCGACGGGTTCGACTGCACATCGGCCGAATCGAGCGAGACGAAGATCGGCACGTCGCCCAGCAGCCGGATGCCCTTGGCCGCCGCGGCCTGCTTGAGCTCGGACCACTGCGCATCGAAGGCGAACTGCAGGAACGCATGCAGTCCGCGCTCATCCTGCATGAACGCGCGCCAGCCCGGCAACCAGAATCGCTGCCGACGCTCGAACGCCTTGAAGGACGACGACCGCAGCCCACCCTTGCGCCGGAACGCCTCGAAAGCCTGCTCGAAGCGCGGCCACTTTGCCGAGCGCGCCGCGGCATACCGGCTCGAACCGCGCGAGAGCGCGGGTGCCGCGCGCAGCGCCGACCGCGGAAGCAGCCGATCGCGCACCAGGCCATCGATCGAGATGAAGAGCGGTTCGCCGGCGAACGAACTCGTGCTGGCATACGGCGAATCGCCGGGACCGATCGGCCCCACCGGCAGCATCTGCCACCACGTCAGGCCGGTGCGCGCGATCCAATCGAGCGCATCGTGTGCACCGGGTCCCAAGTCACCCACGCCGAACGCACCGGGCGCGCTCGAAAGGTGCAGCAAGACGCCGCCCGTGCGCGCATCAAAGATCGATGGCTTCATCGGGCCTGCCTCCAGACCCGCGCGCCGATGGCAGGGATCGAGATGCCGTCGATCGAACGGCCATCGATCGATGGATCGCTGTCGAAGACCAGGTCCCACGAGCCTGCGATTCGCTCGCCGAAGGTTT
>JASGCG010000190.1 GCA_030054235.1 Bacteroidia bacterium | reverse complement strand
CACTGCCCAACGCGGCAGTGACAGTGGGCTGGCCTACACCGACAGCGCTGGAGCGCAACGCAGGGCCGGAGACGATGGCGAAGCGGCGAGACTTTCGCAAGCAGAACGCCAACCAGTCGAACGTGCCGATGTACCTGAACGAGGCAGCGCAGATCACGACGGACGCGCAGATGGCCGAAGCGATGGGGCATCGGGTGACGCCGCACGGCCCTGCCCGACTAACGGGCACTGGAGAGCTGCTGACTGGCTCTTCTGCCGAGATGGAAAGTGGCGGCCAGTTGAACCCGGCACATTCCCGCTGGCTCATGGGGCTACCAGCCGCGTGGGACGACTGCGCGCCTACGGTAACGCAATCGTCGCGCAAGCAGCCGAAGAAGTGATCGCCGCGTACATGGCGGATGAAGCATCGGATTTGCTATGAGCGTCCTCTACCTCGATCTCGAGACCTTCTCCCCCACCAAGATCACCAACGGCGCGTACCGCTATGCGGAAGACGCCGAGGTGATGCTGGTCGCGTGGGCGTGGAACAACGAGACTGTAAACGTGTGGGACACGCAAGACATCCCTGACTGGCGCGAGGCGCTACAGGAGATGATCGACCATGCCAACACGGTCGTCATCCACAACAGCAACTTTGACCGCACGGTGCTGCGCGAGCAGGGCGTCAACATCCCCGTCGAGAATATCGTCGACACGATGGTGCTCGCCCTCCAGCACAGCCTGCCGGGGTCTCTGGGCCAGCTCTGCGACGTCCTGAACGTGCCCACCGATAAAGCTAAAGACAAGGCGGGTAAGAAGCTGATACACCTGTTCACAAAGCCGTGTCCCAAGAACTGGAAGTTGCGGCGCGCAACACGGGAGACCCACCCAGATGAGTGGACAGCCTTCATCGAATATGCCCGCCTCGACGTGGACGCAATGCGAGACGTACATGGACGCCTGCCGCATTGGAACGATAATGGTTATGAGCGCAACCTTTGGCGGGTTGACCAAAGAATTAATGACCGTGGTATCGCCGTCGACCTCGATTTCGCACGATCCGCTCTCCGAGCTTTTGACCGAGCTTCAAGAACTCTGGCCACTCGTGCGAACCATCTGACAGGCGGCAGCGTCACCTCGGCCACACAGCGCCAGAGGCTGCTCGACCACATGAAGGACGCGCTCGGCTTCGAGCCGGAAGACCTGACCAAGGACACGCTCGGCAACCTGCTCGGCGGCGATCTGGACCCGCGAGTGCGCGAGTTGCTCGAAATCCGGCAGCAGGCTGCGGCGACCAGCCCTGCCAAGTACAACGTGCTGCTCAACGCCACGTCGCGCGACGGTCGCCTGCGCGGCCTGATCCAGTTCTGCGGCGCGGCGCGCACGGGGCGCGATGCCGGTCGGCTGTTCCAGCCGCAGAACCTGCCCCGCTCGCCTGACTGGTTCGATGGCGACGTGCAGGAGATCACGGTCGCGGCGTTCAAGGCGGACTGCGAAGACATCATCTGGGACAACGTCAGCGAGCGTTGCGCCTTTGGCGTGCGCGGCGCGCTGGTCGCGCCCATCGGCAAGAAGCTGGTCATCGCCGACCTGTCGAACATCGAAGGGCGCGTGCTGGCATGGCTGGCGGGCGAGGAGTGGAAGATCAAGGCCTTCAAGGCGTATGATCGCGGCGACGGGCACGACCTGTACAAGGTGACCGCAGGGCGCATCCTCGACAAAGACCCCGGCGACATCACGAAGAACGAGCGGCAGCTCCAAGGCAAGGTGCCCGAGTTGGCTGGGGGCTATCAGGGCGGCGTCGGCGCGTATCGCAAGATGGGCGGCGCGGTCTTCAATGCGATGTCCGACGAGGCCATCCAAGAGATCGTCACGGCGTGGCGGCGGGCGCACCCTCGCACAAAGAGCCTGTGGTACGACATGGAGGCGGCTGCGCGCGAGGCGATCAACAATCTGGGCGAGAGCTTCGGCGTGCGTGACCTGATCACGTTCGACGTCAAGCCGGACACGCAGGGCATCGCGTGGCTGCGCATGCGGCTGCCGAGCGGTCGCTACCTGTGCTACCCGCGCCCCGAGCTGTCGGACAGCGGCAGCATCACGCACGAGGGCATCAACCAGTTCACGCGCAAGTGGGAGCGCCTCGACACGTACGGCGGCAAGCTGACGGAGAACGCCGTGCAGGCCATCGCCCGCGACGTCTTCATGTCGGGCATGCTGCGCGCCGAGGTGGACGGCTTTGAGGTCTGCATCCGCGTGCATGACGAGCTGGTCGCCGAGACGCCGGACGACCCGACGTACACGAGTGAGGGTCTGGCCGAGCTGATGTCGACCAACCCGAGCTGGTCGGCGGGGCTGCCCCTGTCGGCGGCTGGCTTCGAGACGAAGAGGTACCGCAAGGAATGACCCCCGCAGGACGCCTACAGGACCATCTCAAGCACGTCGTGCAGAAGAGCGGCGGTCAGTACCGCAAGGTGCGCTGGGAGGGCCGCAACGGCTGCCCAGACTGCTTTGTGTGGTGGACGTGGCCCCACGTCGCCTTCATCGAGATCAAGGCCTTTGGCGACCGCGTCAGCAAGGTGCAGGATCGCGAGATCGAGCGCATGCGCAACTACGGCATTCCGGTGTTCATCGCCCGCACAAACGAAGAAATCGACGAGATCGTAAAAAAAGTGCAGAGGGGGGTTGCAACCTAGCATTGCATGCGCTATAGGGGTGCATCAGCAACGAAGAAGGAGCAACTAACATGACCAAGTATACCACCCGCGTCCGCACCGTCCCCTGCCATAAGGGTGGCAAGGGCTATCAGGCAGAGATCGAGTTCCGCTATCGCGGCGAGCGGTATAGCTTTGAGGGCACTCTGTACGAGCGCCGCTGGGCTGCCGAAAACGACGCGCAGCGCATGGCCGACCGGATCGACGCCTACGTCTCGATCATTAGGGATCAGGAGCTTGCGGCATGAAGACCAAGCGCACCGAAGCCGAACTCAAAGCCATGGCCTACGCCCTCGCCGACGAGATCGAGACCCGCGCCGACGCCATCTGGCAGCGCGCCCCGAAGCTCTCCTACGCCCAGTGCCAGAAGCTGGCCCTACTACAGATGACGAAATGACCTTCAAGCCACACGACTACCAAGAGGAGGCCCTCGCGCACCTGTACAAGGAGCGCAGGGCAGCCCTGTGGATGCCGATGGGCGGCGGGAAGACCGTGACCACGCTGACGGCTCTGGAGGCCCTCTCCGTGGTCGAGGACACCTATCCGGCCCTTGTGCTCGCCCCGCTGCGCGTCGCGCGCTCTACGTGGCCTGACGAGATCCAGAAGTGGCCTCACCTGTCGCACCTGCGCGTCAGTGTCATCACCGGCACGCCTAAGCAGCGTCAAGCGGCGCTTGACACTCCGGCGGACATCTACACGACCAACTATGACAACCTCGTGTGGCTGCGCGGCGCGGTGGGCGATGCGTGGCCCTTCAAGACGGTGATCGCGGATGAGTTCACGCGCCTGAAGTCCTTCCGCCTGCGGCAGGGCAGCAAGCGCGCCCGCGCCTTGGGTGCCGTGGCGCACACGCACGTCAGCCGCTTCATCGGTCTGACAGGCACACCCGCGCCGAACGGCGTGAAGGATCTTTGGGGGCAAATCTGGTTCCTCGACAAGGGCGAGCGTCTGGGCAAGACGTTCAGCGCCTTCGAGCAGCGTTGGTTCCGCAAGGGGTATGACGGCTACAGCCTTATGCCTTACGAACACACGCAGGCGGAGGTGGAGAATAAGCTCAAGGACATCTGCCTGACCGTGCGCGGCCTGCCGGTGGACGAGCCGATCAGCACCCCGATCTACGTCAACCTGCCGCCCGATGCGCGCAAGGCCTATGACGAGATGGAGACCGAGATGTTCACGGTCATCAACGATGAGGGTGTCGAGGCCGTCAACGCGGCGGTGCGGACGCAGAAGTGCTTGCAGCTTGCCAACGGGGCTGCTTACGTTGACGAATACAGGAATTGGGAGGCGGTTCACGATGCCAAGCTGGAGGCGCTGGATAGCATCATTGAGGAAGCGAACGGTGCGCCCGTCTTGGTGGCCTACAATTTCAAGCACGACTTGGCCCGGCTACAGAAGCGCTACCCTCGAGGCCGCGTCTTGGACGCTGACCCTGACACGATCAGGGACTGGAACCGGGGGGAAATTGGGCTACTATTCGCTCACCCTGCATCTGCGGGGCACGGGCTGAACCTTGCCGACGGGGGCAACA
>JASGCG010000189.1 GCA_030054235.1 Bacteroidia bacterium | reverse complement strand
GGTGGCCAGCCTGCCGGGCCCGCCGGACGAGATGCACCCGATGTGGCGCGATCATGTGGCGGCTGCCGTGCGGGCGCACGTCGGTCAGGCACCTGTGCGATGCGAGACGGTGCTCGCGTGCGGCTTGCCCGAGAGCGTGGCCGCCGAGCGACTCGGTGCGCTCATGGATCGAGGCCGCAACCCGATGGTTGGGATCACCGTGAGCGGCACGACGCTCGCCGCGCGCATCCGTGCAACCGGTGATGCCTGCACCGATGGCTCGGTCGAGTCGACCATCGCCGCGGTCGAGGAGGCGTGGGGGCCGCTCTGCTTTGGACGCGATGCCGACACCCTCGCGGGTTCGATCGGTGCGCTGCTCGTGGCGCAGCGTTCTTCGGTCGCCACGTGCGAGAGCTGCACCGGCGGCGGCGTGGCGCGGGCGCTGACCGCCGTCTCGGGCTCGAGCGCGTGGTTCGGCTCCGGCTGGATCACGTACGCCAACGAGGCCAAGGTGCGCGTGGGCGTGGATCCAACGTTGATCGAGCGCCATGGAGCCGTCTCGTCCGAGGTCGCCGACGCGATGGCGCGTTCGGCAGCGCACGCAGCGGGTGCGCGATTCGGCGTCGCCACGACGGGCGTTGCCGGTCCGACCGGCGGCAGCGAGGCGAAGCCAGTGGGTACGGTCTGGATCCACGTGCACGATGAGCAGGCTGCGTTGCGGCCGCGTCGCTTCCTTATCACGGGCGATCGGACGATGGTTCGTGATCGCGCCACCGCGCTCGCGCAGGTCATGCTCCGGCTGGCCATCCTTGGTCGTGATGAGCGCAAGTTGTTGTGGGAGGTCGGATGACCGAGACCATCGCGTGCATCGCCTTGGGCAGCAACCTCGACCTGCCCGAGGGTGACAGCGCATGGATCCTCGACGAGGCGGTTCGACGCCTGCATGCGGTGCAAGGGGTTCGTGTCATCGCCGCGAGCTCGATCCATCGCACGGCGCCCGTGGGTGGCCCTGCCGGGCAGCGTGACTACCTCAACGCCGTCGTGGCGGTCACGACATCGATGGCGCCGCGCACGCTCCTGGAGCTGCTGCTGGCGATCGAGTCCGGGCTGGGCAGGGTCCGCGACGCCGCGGTGCGCAACGGTCCGCGCACCCTCGACCTGGACCTGGTGCTCTTTGGCGATGCGGTGATCGACGAGCCGGGGCTGCATGTGCCGCACCCGCGGCTCGAGGGGCGCTCGTTCGTGCTGCGTCCGCTGCTCGAGGTGCGACCGGATGCGATCAACCCGCGCACGGGAAGGGCGTTAGCATCCGCGCTCCGATCATGTTCGCCCGAGGCAGTGTCGGTGTGCGGCAACCTTGGCGTTCCCCCTTGAGCGGCCGCGCGCCGCGATGGAGCCTCAGATGATGTTGACCACTGCCCGTGCAGCTGCCACGGTCCTTGCCCTTGGCCTGGCCATGCCGTGCCTTGCGCAGGACGGAGCACCCGATCCCAACGCCCCGATGGCCGATCCGCTCGGCGCGCTTGCCGGACAGATGCCCGCTGCCAACGCCGCAGGCTTCAAGGACGGCGAGAAGGATGCTGCCTCCGTCGCCAAGGGCCAGGCGGCCTTCGACGCGATGGTGAAGGCGTTCCGCGACGCTCCCTGGATGACCGACACCTTCTCGTACACGGTCAAGACGCCGATGGGCGAGCAGAAGGACTCGTTCGATGTCGTGGTCGGCCCCGAAGGCACGCTGCAGATCAAGAACGAGCAGATGGAGTTCTACGCCGTTGATGGCAAGCTCAACATGATCGTGCCCACCAACGAGAAGAAGTACCTCTCGCTGCCGATCGACGGCTCGGTGGCGAAGACCCTCTCGGGCATGGGCATGGAGCTCCCGATGCCCCACGTCAAGCTGCGCGATGCGTCGGTGCCCTCGATGAGCGCCATGAAGCTCATGGTGCTCCAGGAGCCGAAGATCGCTGGCTTCCGTTCGGGTGCGACCGGCAACGAGATCCTGCTCACTGACGCGCGCGGCGACGTGCTGCTCGTGACCGATGCCAAGACCAACCTGCCGAGCTCGATGAAGCTCGTCTTCTCGCCCGAAGGCGCGCCTCCGGGCTTCACCGTCGGCATCGACTTCGCCATGGCTCCCAAGGCCATCGAGAAGGGCTCCATCGCCTTCAATGCCGGCGCGCGCAAGGCCGTGTCGAGCATGGGTGAGCTCGAAACCCTCGTGGCCGCGGGCGACGTCGCCCCGGCGTTCTCGCTCAAGGACTTCGAAGGCAAGTCGGTCGAGCTCGCGTCCTTCAAGGGTCGCGTGGTCGTGCTCGACTTCTGGGCGACCTGGTGCGGCCCATGCCGCAAGGGCCTGCCGCTGCTCGACAAGGTGGCCAAGTGGGCTGCCGAGAAGAAGCTCCCGGTGACGGTGCTCGGCATCAACACCTGGGAAGAGCAGGGCCCCGAAGACGCCGAAGACACGGTCCTCGCGAAGGCCAAGGACTTCTGGACCAAGCAGGCGTTCACCTTCCCCGCGCTGCGCGACATGGGTGGCGCGTACATCAAGCAGTACGGGTTCACCGGCATTCCGGCGACCGTCGTGATCGGGCCCGATGGAACGATTGCCCAGATCCACTCGGGCTTCGCTCCGACGCTTGATGCTGACCTGCAGAAGGAGATCGAGGCGCTGCTCGCCAAGAAGTGAGCGCATCGATCGCATGACCAAAGCGGGCGGTCTAGACTCCGGTCTGGGCCGCCCGCTGTCGTTGGAGAACCACCATGCTTGCCGCCATTGCCGCGTCGCTTGTTGCCGTGATCGCCCCGCCTGCGATGAACGCCGAGGGCTGGAATGCCTCGGCCCGCACGCCTGAATCGATCGCTGCGGCCGCACAGGCCATCGAGCGCGCCGAGTCCGCGTGCCGCGCGCTCGGTGACGCCGTCATCACCGAGACCAATGCCGCTCGCGAAGGCAGCGACACGGTGCGTTGGGAGTCCCGCACCGCCGCCCGCGCGTGGACCTTCCGCGCGGAGCGTGGCATCGAGGTCGTCGGCCTCGATGACAGCGCCTTCGTGACGGTCGATGCGCTCCCCGGGCAGATGGCACTCGTCGAGTGCGCCAAGGGGTGCCGCGAGTCGTTCGCGGAGGCCGGGATCGTGCTGCCCGTCATGGCTTCGGTTCGCCTGGGCAGTCCGCTGGCGGACGCGTTCTGGAAGGATGAGCTGCCCGATGCCGTGGTGGCCGGATCACGAACCACCGAGGCGGGCGCCGAGGTCCTGCTCATCGATGCCGCTGGCGGCGGCGACGTGCTCGTGCAGTTCGACGGCGCGACCGGCCTGCCGGTTCGAGTTCGCGTGGCGCGACGGCTCCCCGAGGGGATCTCGCATCCGGCGCTGAAGGCATCGCCGGTCATCGAGTGGACGTGGACCGGCAAGGTTCGCCCCGTCGAGGCCAAGCCCGTGGCCATCACGAAGCCCAATCGCACGATGGCTGCCTCGCTCAAGGCGCTCCTTGATCAACTCGACCCTGCACCGCGTCGGCTCCCGACCGAGCTGGAACCCAAGCCGTGACCGCGGTCCCGGCGTCGCTCACGATCGGTGGTGAGCCTGCGCTGCCGCATGCCGAGTCGTTGCAGTTGCTCGCCGGGCAGGTGTCGGACATCGAGCTGCTGACATCGCTTCACGATCGCATGCTCTATGCGACGGATGCGAGCATCTACCAGGTCGAACCGCTCGGGGTGGTGCTGCCTCGCACGCCGGAGGCCGGAGCCGAGGCCGCCTGCTGGCTCCTTGAGCGCGGGATTCCCGTGCTGCCTCGCGGCGGTGGCACGGCACTTGCCGGGCAGACCGTGAATCGTGCGGTGGTGATCGACTTCAGCAAGCACTGCCGCACCATCGAGTCGATCGATGTCGAGGCCCGGCGTGCGATCGTGCAGCCCGGCGTGGTGCTCGACCAGCTCAATGCAACGCTGGCTCCGCGGGGGCTCATGTTCGGCCCCGATGTCGCCACGTCGAGCCACGCCACGATCGGTGGAATGGTCGGCAACAACTCGGCGGGGGCCAACAGCATCCTGTACGGCCGCACCGTCGAGAACCTGATCGCGCTGCAGGTGGCCTTGCCTGATGGCAGCGTGACGTGGCTGCGCGAAGGTGGTGCCGTGGATGATCCGGTCCAGGCGGAGCTCGCTGCGCGACTCTGGTCGATCATCGAGCCGCTCGCAGCCGAGGTCGATGCGCGCATCCCGACGATCCTGCGCCATGTCG
>JASGCG010000188.1 GCA_030054235.1 Bacteroidia bacterium | reverse complement strand
CGCTCCCCTGGCGACCAACGCCGATTGCGGTCCGGTGCGACAGCCCAAGGCTCATCCCCAATGTGCTGTGCTCGGCGGCCGCGAAGGCCACGACTGCTGCAGAGCTCACTGCATTCAAGACGGAACTCGAGGCCGCCGTGCGCGCCAAGCTCGAGGCCAAGGGCTCAAGCGCTGCAGCGCAGACCGCCTGCACCGATGGCCCGGCACTGGCCATCCGGCAACTCGCACTCCTCAACCGCTGCCAGCCGATCGCCGACTCTTGGGCCCCCACGCTCTCGTGGGTGCTCGCCACGCCTGATGCCCTCGATGGACTCGTGCGCGGCGGCGAGATCGCAGGCAGCTGGACCCGCACCATGGACGTGCTGCACGCCCTCGTGACCACCGTCGATGGCACGCGCGATGGACTCGGGCTTCGGATTGCGCTGGCCACCGCGCTGACCTGGTCGGAGCCCGTCAACGCCATGGCCGACGACGCGCCCATCGATCCTGTGGCGCGATGCCGCAGTTTTCTCGCCTGGGATCGCGAGGGCCAGCTCGATCCGAGCTTCCGGACGCTGTCGACGTGGGAACTCCGCTACGTGGTCGGATCATGGGCGAGCGACGACGACCTGGTCTGGGCGCGGGCGAACATCAAGGCTGACTGTCGCGAGCGCGGGAAAGTCGGCGATGCGGTGCACGGGATGGTCAAGTACACGCTCGAGAACAAGGACGGCGTGAGCGTGCAGGAAGGACGGAAGTTCTACGGCGGCCGACCGATGACCTTGCCGATCATCGTGGAGGTTGGCGGTGTCTGCGGCGCGATCAGCCGATTCGGCACGAGCATGTGCCAAGCCTTCGGCATTCCCGCCATGCCGGTGGGCCAGCCGGGGCACTGCGCGTTCATCTGGCAGAAGGAGCCCCACCAGTGGAGCCTCAACAACGACATCTCCGGCTGGGCGGAAAGCGGTCGCCACACGGGCATCCAGACGGCGTGGGGCAATCCGGCATGGCTCGTTCCGATGATGCAGGCAGCGCAGGCGAACGCGCGTGCCTATCTCGATGCGCAGACGCTGCTCGACGCGACGACCATCGCCTGGGGCAAGCCAGCCGATGATCTGGCGGTGCTCGCCGAAGCCACCGAGCGCTGCCCGCTGCATCTGGCCGCGTGGCGTGCGCGCGTCGCGTTGATCGTGCAGTCGAAGCAGTCGACGTCGCTGGCGAAGAAAGCGTTGAAGGAAGCGGCTGTCGCGCTCGCCACGCAACCGATGGCCTATGCCGAGATCGCGCTGGCGCTGCACCCGCTCGCGGCTCCCGAGGCTGCCTCGACCGCAGCGCGAACCTGGTTCCTGGCACGCATCGATGACATCGTGACCATGTCTGCGAGCGGCGCCGACGCCACGCTCTGCTCGATGGCAACGACCAACCTGCTGGAGCGGGCCTGCACGGCGATGACGGCCAAGGGTGCCGCCGCGGCGCGGGCCATCGTTCGAGGCGATGTCGCACCGGGGGGAACACCAACCATCACCGCCAGCGAGGTGAAGGCGATCGCCGAGCTCTGCTCAGACGGCATCAACCGACTGGACGGTCCCGGCGGCAGCCGTCATGCCGCGTGGCGACAGGCCATGCAGCGCATGGTCTCAGGCCTCGTCGCGCAGCCCGTCGAGCGCGATGGGTCGTTGGGGCGCATCGAGTCGCAGGTCACCGGCCTAACCGCCTCGAATCGGGCGGACGATGCACGCTGGCTGGCGGATCGGCTCGTGGACGCGTGCAAGGCCACCAAGGACGCGGAGTTGGAAGCGAAGGCGGTTGCCCTGCGTCGTTCGCTGGGTTGACGCCTGGAGCGACGACCAGGATCGGGAGCGCGCACTCCGCTGCACGGATTTCGCCCTTGCGGCTTCCTGTGGCATGATGCTCGCATGATCCAGGGCACCGCAGGTCTCCTCGTCGCATCGTTCCTGTGCACGTCCACGGCGTGGGCGCAGCAGACGATCTCGTTCCGGCAGGGCGAGAACGGCTACTCGGGAACGCAGGACACGTGGGTCAATCAGGATTCGCCGAACTCCAGTTACGGCAACGGCGGCACCCGCTGGGTCGATGACGACGTGGCCAATTCGGCCTTCAGCGACTACCGCGGCCAGTCGCTGCTGCGCTTCGATGGCATCATCGCGGACGCGGCGATTCCGCCCGGGAGCACGATCGTGAGTGCCACGCTGGAGATCCACGTCGTCGAGGACATCGACACGCCCTTCTGGAACCCGTACATCGACGTGTACCCGGTGATCCGTGCGTGGGACGAGGCCAGCAGCTGGAACTCGCTTGATGGCGGACTCAGCCAGCCCCAGGATCTGGCACCTCGATGGGCAAGCTTCAACGGTGACAACGAACCCGAGGACAACTCCATCAAGCTGATCGGCGTGACCGGTCTCGTGCAGGCGTGGGCGGATGGACAGCCCAACTGGGGCGTGGCGTTCCTGCCCGAGATCATCGACGGCAACGACGACGGCATCGAGATCGCGACCAGCGAGTGGGGCACGCTCGGGCAGCGCCCGAAGCTCACGGTCACGTTCATTCCACCAGTCCCCCCACCGCCACCGGTCGAAGGGGATTTCAACGGAGATGGCGTAGTCGACGGCATCGACCTGGGCCTGATTCTGGGAGCCTGGGGCACCAACCTGCCCGAATATGACCTGAACAACGACGGCGTCGTGGGCGGCTATGAGCTCGCGTACGTGCTGGGGTTGTGGACCTGAAGATTCCTTGGTTCAAACGTGGCGGGTCGGGGATCTGTACCTTCCCCTCCCATGCACCAGACCGCTTCGGACCTCCTCAAGCGCATCGAATCCAAGACCGCCGTCGTCGGCATCGTCGGCCTCGGCTACGTGGGCCTGCCCCTGAGCAAGGCCCTGCTCGAGTCTGGATACGCCGTCGTCGGCTACGACATCGACCAGCGCAAGATCGATGCGATCCACGCAGGCACGTCGTACATCCACCACCTTGGGCAGGAGTTCTTCGATCGCCTGAAGACCGATCCGAAGTTCAAGGCCACGAGCGACCCGAAGGAACTGGCCAAGGCCGATGCGATCCTGCTCTGCGTGCCGACCCCGCTCGGCCATCACCGCGAACCCGACCTGACCTACGTGCTCGACAGCACACGCATGGTGGCGGGCATCCTGCGCAAGGGCCAGATCGTGGTCCTCGAGAGCACGACCTATCCTGGCACCACGCGCGATGAGATGGGGCCGATCCTCGATGCCACCGGGCTCAAGCGCAACGAGGACTTCTTCCTCGCCTACAGCCCCGAGCGCGAGGACCCGGGAAGCATCGGCCGCAGCGCAGCGGCGATCCCCAAGCTCGTCGGCGGCACCGACGCGGTCAGTGGCCAGATCGCGCACGCGCTCTATGCCCGCGTGGTCAAGGCTGCGCACCTCGTCTCGACCGCGGAAGTCGCCGAGACCGCCAAGGTCCTCGAGAACGTCTTCCGCTGCGTGAACATCGCGCTCGTCAACGAGATGAAGATCGTGCTCGACCGCATGGGCATCGACGTCTGGGAAGTCATCGACGCTGCAAGCACCAAGCCCTTCGGCTTCATGCCCTTCTATCCCGGACCGGGCCTTGGCGGCCACTGCATCCCCATCGACCCCTTCTACCTGACGTGGAAGGCCAAGGAAGTCGGCGTCAGCACGCGGTTCATCGAGCTGGCCGGCGAGGTCAACACCTCGATGCCGCACTTCGTGATCGACAAGGTGATGCATGCCCTGAACGACCACGGCAAGGCGCTCAAGGGATCCAAGGTGCTCGTGCTCGGTGTGGCGTACAAGAAGAACATCGACGACCCGCGCGAGACGCCGGCTGCAGAGATCATCGAGCTGCTGATGGATCGTGGCGCACAGGTCAGTTACCACGATCCCCACGTGCCGACCTTCCCGCGCATGCGCAAGCACACGATCCCGCTCTCGAGCGTGAAGCTCGACGCGGCGGCCCTGAAGTCAGCCGACTGCGTGCTGGTCGTGACCGATCACGACGCGGTCGACTACCAGGCTGTGGCGGCGAACGCTCCGCTCGTGGTCGACACGCGCAACGCCATGCGCAAGACCACCGGTGGCACGGTCGTGCAGGCCTGATCGGTTTACCCGCAAAGCCCCGCCACGACCGATCCGCGCCCACATGCCCTTCGGACCCACGCCCTGTCGTGGACGGGCTGGACTCCGTCGCGCTGCACGCTGCGCATCGAGCCGACTAGGC
>JASGCG010000187.1 GCA_030054235.1 Bacteroidia bacterium | reverse complement strand
TGCGGGGGCCGCAGGGCTCGCCAGCCTGATCGGGCTGATCGTGCCCTATGCCACTGGGCTGCTCGTCGAGCACACGATTCCGAGCGATGACTTCCGCGGGCTCCTGTTCGTCGCGGCGATGCTCGTCGCTGCACTCTCCGCCTCGGCGGTGGCGCAGTACGTGAGCCGGCTCTACCTGCTGCGCACCGAGGGGCGCGCCGGCCAGCGGGCGATCGGTGCCGTGGTGCATCGCTTGCTCGCGCTGCCGGCACCGTTCTTCAAGCGCTTCAACGCGGGTGACCTCGCGGATCGCCTGGGCTGCCTCGATGACCTGCAGTCGGCGCTCACCCAAGCGGCGATCGGCGGCGTGATCGGCGGGACCTTTGCGGTTGGCTACCTCGTCCTCATGGTGCTCATGGAGCCATCGGCTGCGCTCGTCGCCGCCATGGTCATGCTGGCCATGCTGCTGTTCACGGTGCTCGTCGTGCGCTCGCAAGCAAGACTGAGCGCCGACAGCGCCGACCGGTCCGGCAAGCTGTCCGGTTTTGCGCTGCAGCTCTTCGGCGGCATCGACACGCTGCGCACCGCCGGCGGCGAGGAAGCAGCGCTCATGCAGTGGCTGCAGCGCTTCCGTCGCCAGCAGCGCACCGAGCTCGACGCAAGCAAGCGTGGGGCGGCGCTTCGCGTCGTCGCCACCTGCGTGCCGCTGGGCGCCATCGCGCTGCTCTGGCCGATCTTCGCCGCGAGCGGTTCCTCGCTCGGCGAGTACATGGCCTTCAACGCGGCGTTCGTCGCGGCGATTTTCGGCGTGATCCAGCTCGGCGAGTCGCTCGGTGACGTGGCAACGGTCCTGCCGCACCTGCAACGCCTCGAACCCATCCTGCAGGAAGCACCCGAGCGCCTCGACTCGGCGCTGCAGCCGGGGCAGTTGCGCGGGAACCTCGCGCTCTCGAACGTTCGCTTCGGCTATCCGGGCTCTGCCGATGAAGTGCTCAAGGGCGTCTCGATCGAGATCCCCGCCGGTGCATCGGTCGCCATCGTCGGGGCATCGGGCAGCGGCAAGAGCACGATCATCCGGCTCTTGCTCGGACTCGAGCGCCCCAGCTCGGGCCGTGTGCTGATCGACGGGCAGGATCTCACGCGGCTTGATCCGGTGGCCGTGCGCCGCCAGATGGGCGTCGTCATGCAGAAGGGGCAGATCATCCCCGGCACGGTTGCGGAGAACATCCTCGGCTCCACGGTGCTCACCCTCGATGATGCATGGGACGCTGCCGAGCAGGCCGGGCTCGCGGAAGACATCGAGGCCATGCCGATGGGCATGCACACCTACATCAACCCGTCGACGCTCTCGGGAGGCCAGCAGCAGAAGGTGCTGCTGGCGCGCGCGCTGCTCGGTCAACCTCGCGTGGTGGTGCTCGATGAGGCCACCAGCGCGCTGGATGAGCAGTCGCAGGCCACGGTCGTCGAGAGCATGGAGCGGCTCGAGGTCACGCGCATCGCCGTGGCGCACCGGGTGAGCACCATTCGCACCTGCGACCGGATCTACGTGATCGAGCGCGGGCTCGTGGCGCAGCAGGGCACCTTCGATGAGTTGCTCGCGCAGCCCGGCACCTTCCGCCGATTGGTCGAGCGGCAGCTCGCTGACCTTGAGCCGGTCGAGGACACTGACTCAACGGGGGCATCGGGGCCCGACGACGAGAGCGACTCCGACGAGGCCAGCTGACGCCGCACGGCGAATCCTGACACCCCATGATCACAGGGAGGGGCACTCACGCTGGGTGACCGCGCGGAGTCTCCGGTGGCCCGCGCCGGATCGCGACCTTGAAGGCTCCCAGAATGCCACGCGGCGCACGCCCGGGTGGACGCGCGCCGCATGGTGACGATCGATCCTTGACAGCCGGGGTCCGCGGGCCATCGAAGCCGTGGTGGCTTGATGCCGAGGGATGTCCCGGCGATCGTGGGCCTCAGCGGCCGCGGGTCGACTTGCGCGGGCCGGTCCGGCCGACCGAGCTGGTGCTGGTCGAACGGCTCTTGGCGCCGCCGGCGACCTTCTTCATGTCGTCCGCCGACAGCTTCTTGGGCTTCTTCGCTTCAGCCATGGTCATGTCCTTTCACAAGGTCCAACGGAACCACGGCCCCCTTGGCCGTGTGACAACGGAGTATTCCATCCGCGTTGCCCGCGTGCAAGCCGTCGATCGATCCTCGTTGCCGATTCCTTTCAGATTCCCCGCCGTTGGTCTTGTCCGCGGCGACGGACAGCCGACAATCATGCAGGCATGCTGCTCTCGCTCGCCATCACCGCAACGATCCTCGCGCAGGCCGCCAAGCCTCAGGCGATCACCCCCGAGCAACTCAAGTTCTTTGAGAGCACCATCCGTCCGATCCTGGTCGACCAGTGCTACGGCTGCCACAGCGCGCAGTCCGGCCGCTCGCGCGGCGGCTACCTGATCGACACGCGTGACGCCGCGCGCAAGGGCGGCGGTTCGGGTCCCGGCATCGTGCCCGGCAAGCCCGATGAGAGCCTCCTCATCCAGGCCATTCGCTACCACGACGAGGACCTGCAGATGCCCCCCAAGGGCAAGCTGAGCGACGACCAGATCAAGGCGCTCGAACGCTGGGTCGCCATGGGTGCGCCTGATCCGCGCGAGTCAGCGACCGCCAAGCCGGCAGCCGGCGGCGATGGCGCCGCAGTCGAGTTGCCTGCGGGCGAACTCAGCAAGGCAGACATCGAGAAGGGTCGCTCGTGGTGGGCGTACGTCGCTCCGAAGCCGCAGCAGGCGCCGGTCGTCACGAACGCCGCGTGGCCAAGCGATGACATCGACCGCTTCGTGCTGGCCAGCATGGAGTCCAAGGGGCTCGCGCCGGTGAAGGATGCCACCGCAGTCGATCTGGTCCGGCGCGTGACCTTCGACCTGACTGGCCTGCCGCCCACGCCGACCGAGGTTGCCGCGTTCCTGCGCGACAAGCAGCCGGGTGCGTACGAGCGCCTGGTCGATCGGCTGCTGGGCACGCGCGCGTTCGCCGAGCACTGGGGTCGCCATTGGCTCGATGTCGCCCGCTATGCCGAGAGCAGCGGGCGCGAGGGCAACTCGGTCTACCCGTACGCCTGGCGCTACCGCGACTGGGTCATCGATGCGTTCGAGAAGAACCTTCCGTACGACGAGTTCCTGCGGCAGCAGCTTGCGGGCGACTTGCTGCCGGTGGCCGGGCCCGATGACCACGCGGCCAAGACGATCGCCACGGGGTTCCTGGCGGTGGGAAGCAAGGCCCAGCGCACGCGGAGCAAGGAGCAGTTCGCGATGGACCTTGCCGATGAGCAGATCGATGCCTTCAGCCAGGCCATGCTCGGCACCACGATCGCGTGCGCTCGCTGCCACGATCACAAGTTCGACCCGATCACGCAGCGCGACTACTACGCACTCGCCGGGATCTTCCTGAGCACCGAGACCTACTACGGCACCTCGCGCAGCCAGGGCAACCAGCAGGCATCGCAGCTCATCGAGCTGCCGTCGGATGCAAACGTCCCCAACGGCCCCACGGTCACCGCGCTGCAACGCGCGGCGTATGACCGGATCCAGCAGCAGGCTGAACAGGCCGCGGAACGACAGCAGGGCGCGCAGAAGGCTCTGGCCCGACAGGCAGTTCAAGGATTTGCCGACATGCGCGCTCGATTCGACGAGGATGGTCGCGCAACGGCCGCCAACCGCCTGGCCATGGGCGTGCGCGAGCGCGTCGAGGATGTGGATGCTCGGATCTTGGCGCGCGGCGAACTCGACAAGGCCGGCCCGAGCGTGCCCCGCGGCTTTCCCGAGGTGCTGACGGCCGGCGGCGCAGCGCCGATCGGACTCGGCAGCGGCCGGCTGCAACTGGCGAACTGGGTCGCGGGCACGTCGAACCCGCTCACGGCGCGGGTGTTCGTGAACCGGGCGTGGGCCTGGGTCTTTGGGGTGGGCCTGGTGCCGACCCCCGACAACTTCGGTACCAGCGGCGTGGCGCCCACGCATCCTGAACTGCTCGATCGCCTGGCGTGCGACTTCATGGCCAGCGGCTGGGATGTCAAGGCGTTGGTGCGCCGCTTGGTGCTCACGCACACCTACCGCTTGGCGAGCGTGAACGACCGTGCCAATGCAGCGATCGACCCCGACGTCACATGGCTCTGGCGCGCGCGCGATCGGCGCCTGCCTGCAGAGGCGAGCCGCGAGGCCGTGCTCGCCTGCGCCGGTGCCATCAGCGAGCCCCCGGGGGGCAGC
>JASGCG010000186.1 GCA_030054235.1 Bacteroidia bacterium | reverse complement strand
TG
Organism: Bacteroidia bacterium; assembly: GCA_030054235.1. Taxonomy (GTDB): domain Bacteria; phylum Planctomycetota; class Phycisphaerae; order Phycisphaerales; family SM1A02; genus SYIB01. The sequence goes on along the minus strand of JASGCG010000186.1, from coordinate 4,238 downwards.
AGCGAAGCGAGCGCCGGCCTCGGCATCGGCGCCAAGGGCTTTTACATCGTCTGCCTCTTCAACAACGATCTCGACTACCGAAACTTCACGGAGAAGGGCTGGAGCTTCAACGCGCGCGCCGATGCCGCAGCCAAGGGCGATGGCGGCGGCGAGGCGGGCAATGCCGCGAACACCAGCGGCGTCTGGAAGTACTACGAGCTCACCAAGGATGGCGTGCTGCTGCAGGCAGCTGTCGGTGTCCGCAAGTTCTGGCCCGAGAAGTACCTCAACGACTGAACGATGCAGGTGTAGCCTGCACCCGTGCTGGCCGCACCAACCATCCGGGTCCACGTCGCCTGGGGCGATCGCTCGCGATCGATCCTTCTGTCGCCGGGCCAGTCGGCTGTGATCGGCCGCGACACGAGCTCGACCATCTGCATCCCCGTCGCCACGGTCTCGCGACAGCACGTGAAGCTTGACTGCCATGAGCGCGAATGGCGCGTGACGGACTTGGGAAGCCGCGCGGGCACGCGCCGCCAGGGCTTGCCGCTGCCGGCGCAGGCACCAGTGGTGCTCTTCGATGGCGACCAGCTCTCGCTCGGGCCGGGCGTCATGGCCGTGATCGAGTTCACGGCGCCAGCGGGTGCCACGATGCTGCGCACCCTCGACGACAGCGGCGAGAGCCCAGCGCGCATCTCGGCCGCGAATCCGGCCGAACTCCTCGAGCACGTGCTGAAGGCCTCGCGCGCGATCGGGCAGGCCTCGACCGAACGCGACATCTGGCTCAACGCCGCGCGAGCGCTCGCCGAAGCCCGCGGCCTGGGCATCGCGACCGCGTCAGCGATCCAGGCCCAGGATGCCGCGCGCGTCACGGTGCTGGCGCACCACGGCAACCGGGAAGCCACCTTCAGCCGCCGCGCGATCGAGCAATCGCTGCGTGCACCCGATGAGACCGCGATCTTCGAGCGGTCCGCAGAGGGCGCCGCCGGTGCCACGCTCATGAGCGACTCGGAGTTCGTGGCCTGCCATGCCACGACGCTGTCAAGCGACGACGGCACCAACCTGCTCTACGCCGAGGGGCGGCACTCGTTGGGCTCCGCGCGGACGCACTTCGCGCACTTCGTGGGGATCGTGGCGCAGCTCGCTTCGCAGGCGGTCATGCAGTTGCGTCGCGCGCGCTTCAGCCGGTACGTCTCGCCGAGCATCGCGGCGCTGCTGGCGCGCGAAGGCACCGACACCCTCGAGCAAGTCCCGCAGTGGCAGCAGGCCGCCTGCCTGTTCCTGGACATGCAGGGGTTCAGCTCGCTGGTCGACGTCCCCAATGACCAGGTCGGTGCCGTGCACCAGCGCATGCGCGGCTACATGGACGAGCTCACGAAGGCGATCTTCGATGAGCAAGGCATGGTGGTCGAATTCACGGGCGATGGCGTCTTCGCCGCCTTCGGCGTGCCGACGTCGCACGAAGACCACATCGCAGCGTCGATCCGCGCCGCGCTGGTCGCCAAGCGCATCGTGCCTGACTCGCGACTGGGCCTCGATGCAGGAGCATGCCTCTTCGGCCCGATGGGTGCACGACTTCACGCCAAGCTCGGGCTCTTCGGCACCGTGGTGAACCGAGCGAGCCGGCTCGAGCAGCTCGGCCGTGCCGAGCGCATGGAAGCCGGCATCCTCTGCACGCGCGCAATCGCCGCCAACGCCGGTGCGCAGGATGCGGCGCAGTTCCTGCGCGTGGGCATGGTGGTGCCCAAGGGTTTGCAGGATGCGGTCGAGGTCTTCGAGGCGGTGCCGCTTGGCACACTGCCCACGGACAAGGCCAACGCGCTTGCAGCGCTCTCGATGCAGCTTGAGGAAGCGCGCGACATGATGGCGCTGCTTGCCGTGGCGCATTCCGCGCAACAGCTGGCGGGCGTGCATCGCCGCTTCGCGTGGCTGGCGCGCACGGCCACGACGATGCTGCAGAACCCGGGTGCGTGGGACGGCATGCACCGCCCAGGCAAGTGAGTCGGCATCAGGCCGACAGGCCGGTCGACCTTGAGGCTGACCTTCAGGCTGACATGGCGGTGCGCACCAGCGCGGCCACGCGCTGCGCAAGCCACGCGCGCGCAACCTGCTCGACCGGCTGATCGCCCACCAGCACCATCGCGCGTTCCGTCGCCCACGCCAGGTCATTCGCCACGATCGCATCGGCGTGCGAGTGGTGCATGCTCGCGCGCGCGATCGATTCGAGTTCCGCATCGGTCCGGCCGACCGTGAGTTTGAACTTGACGAGCGTTCCCGTGAACCCCCACGGCTTGCGGATCAGATCGACGAGCTTCGGTGCCTTCACGAGCGTGACGACCAGCCGCTCGTGCTCGCTGGCGATCTTCCCACCGCCATCGAGTGCATGGCCTGCCGCATCGCGGACCCCTTCCACGAGGTAGTCGCTCACGGCGGCGCTGTGCACGATCGTGCTCGGCCACCGCTCGGTGGCGATCGACGCCTGCATCAGGTCGCGCAGTTCATCGAACGTGGTGTAGCCCAGGACCTTGACCGATGAAGGAAGTCCCCACTCCTGCGCACGGTGCGGCGCGCTCGTGAGCAAGCGCACCTCGGTCCCGGGCAACGCGGCGATCGCCGCCGCAACCTGCGTTCCCGTGCGGCCTGTGAAGACGTTGGTGATCGCACGCACCCGATCGATCGGGACCTGCGTGGCACCGGCCGTCACCAGCACGCGCAGGCTCACGAGGCCCGCTCCACCAGATCGCGCGTGATCGAGCGCAGGTCCGGGCACCCCGCGAGCGCCATGGCCTGGCTCGTCTCGGCGTGCATGATCTCGAGCACGCGTCGAACGCCAGCTTCACCATGGACGGCCAGTCCCCACAGCATCGGCCGGCCGATGAGCGTGCCATCGGCGCCCAGCGCCAGTGCGCGCACCACGTCCACCCCGCGGCGGATCCCGCCATCGACGAGCACGACACCATCGGCACGCTCGCCCTTGGTCGCGTGCACGCAGCGCTCGAGGACATCGGCCGTCGCAGGGGCACCGTCGAGCTGCCGCCCACCGTGATTGCTCACGATCACGCCCTGCATGCCGGCGCGCATCGCGCGCACGCAGTCATCCGGCCGCACGATGCCCTTCAGCACGATCGGCAGCTCAGTCTGCTCGCGCATCCACTCAAGATCCTTCCAGCAGAGCGCCGGATCAATGAGCCACGAGAGCGCCTCGCCCAGACCACGGCCGGTGTGACCGGTCGGCCCGCCGGGCCGCACCAGGTTGACGACCGAGAGATGCGCAGGGACATGGAAGTGATTGCGCACATCGCGCTCGCGGGTGCCCCAGACCGGTGCATCGACGGTGAGTGCGATCGCACGGCATCCCGCGCGCACGGATCGCGCGACGAACTCGCGCACGAAGCCGCGGTCCTGGCCGACGTAGAGCTGCAGCCAGCAGTCGCCACCGACCGCGCAGATCTCCTCGACGCTCGTGGTCGACAGGCTGCTGATGCCCATCGGCACGCCGGCTGCCTTGGCGGCCCGCGCCGTGGCGAGTTCCCCATCAGGGTGCGCCATGCGCTGCAGCGCGGCGGGCGCGACCATCGTGGGCATCGACCATCGCGATCCAAGGATCGTGGTCGAAAGATCCCGCGTGGCGACATCGACCAGCACGCGGTAGTGCACGAGCCAGCGCGCCCACGCCGCACGGTTGGCAGCAAGCGTGCCTTCATCGCCCGAACCCGATCGGTAGTAGTCGTGCGCCAGGCGCTCGAGCGACTCGGGCGCGGCGCGCTCATAGTCGCCCAAGGCCACCATGTCCTGCGGATCGTGCTTCACGCACGCGAGTCTACGCGCGTGGGTCAGCGCGTCGCGCGCACAGCCGCTGCGATCGATGCGGGATCGGCCATGCCGCCCATGCCGTAGGTGCCGCAGGCGAGCGTCTTCTCGACCGGATCGACCACGGACAGCCTTGGCTGATCGGCGTGCAGCTGCGCCAGGTGCCGCGAGGTCGCCGGATGTTCCCACATGCGCGTGTTCATGGCAGGCGCGATCACGATGGGTCGTTCACGCTGCCACGCCCGCACGATGCATGTGAGCATGCTGTCGCAGCGGCCGAGCGCGAGGTCGGCCAGCAGGTTCGCCGAGAGCGGCGCGATGACGAGCACATCGGCCCAGTCGGCCAGGTCGATGTGCGGCACGGGATCGCCGCGCTGCCACATGACCTTCCACTCGTCGTCATCCTCCCAGCAGGTGACACCGAGCTGGTTGACCTGCGTGAAGTTCCT
>JASGCG010000185.1 GCA_030054235.1 Bacteroidia bacterium | reverse complement strand
CATCACGATCGACACGGCGCAGACCGGCAAGGATCACATCCTGATCCCCCCGAACTCTTTCGCGCTCGCCGAGACGATCGAGGTCTTCGACGTGCCGCGCGACGTGCTCGCCATCTGCGTCGGCAAGAGCACCTACGCACGCTGCGGCATCATCGTCAACGTGACCCCGCTCGAGCCCGAGTGGCGCGGCAAGGTCACCATCGAGATCTCCAACACCACCCCCCTTCCCGCCAAGATCTACGCCAACGAGGGCATCGCGCAGATGATCTTCCTCAAGGCCGATCGGGTCTGCGCGGTGTCGTATGCCGACAAGGGCGGCAAGTACCAGGACCAGGGCGGCCTCACGCTGCCCCGGGTCGACGGTCTCCCCTTCCAGGGCCATTGAATTCTGTGTCCCCCGGCCGGCACCGCCGGCCCCGGGACGTCACGCCTCTCGAGTCAGCACCAACGCACGGATTGCACAGTTCCAGCAGCGCACGGACGCAAGGTAGGAAGCCATGAAGATCAATCGACGATTCACGGACGGCAAGCGCGATGTGTTCAGCACCATCGAATGGACCACGCGCACCAGCAAGATCCACAACTCCGACGGCTCGGTCGTCTTCGAGATGAACGATGCCGAGATCCCGAAGGAGTGGAGCCAGCTCGCCACGGACATCGTGGTCAGCAAGTACTTCCGCAAGGCCGGCGTGCCGCAGTTCGACCAGGACGGCGTCCCGGTCGTCCAGGACGGCAAGCCCGTCTTCGGCCCGGAGAAGAGCGTGCGCCAGGTGGTGCACCGCCTCGCCGGCTGCTGGGCGCACTGGGGCCAGGAGCACGGGTACTTCGACTCCGCCGACGATGCGCAGGCCTTCTACGACGAGCTCTGCTACATGCTGATCACGCAGATGGCCGCACCCAACAGCCCGCAGTGGTTCAACACGGGCCTGAACTGGGCCTACGGCATCAACAGCCCAGCCCAGGGCCACTGGATCGCCGACCACCTCACTGGTTCGCTGTCGCTCGCCAAGGATGCCTACACCCACCCGCAGCCCCACGCATGCTTCATCCAGTCCGTCAGCGATGACCTCGTCAACGAAGGCGGCATCATGGACCTCTGGGTCCGCGAGGCGCGCCTCTTCAAGTACGGCTCGGGAACCGGCACCAACTTCAGCCGCCTGCGCGGCGAGAACGAGCCGCTCTCGGGCGGCGGCCGCAGCTCCGGCCTGATGAGCTTCCTCAAGATCGGCGACCGCGCCGCGGGCGCGATCAAGTCCGGCGGCACCACGCGCCGCGCGGCCAAGATGGTCTGCCTTGACGTCGATCACCCGGACATCGAGGCGTTCGTCAACTGGAAGGTCCGCGAGGAGCTCAAGGTCGCTGCGCTCGTCGAGGGCATGAAGCACCTGCCCAAGGACCAGCAGGACCTGGCCAAGGGCATGGGCCTCAAGCTCGACTACGACTTCAACGGCGAGGCCTACTACACCGTCAGCGGCCAGAACTCGAACAACTCCGTCCGCCTGTCGGATGCGTTCTTCGACGCCGTCGACGCCGACGCCGACTGGTCGCTCACGCGCCGGATGGATGGCAAGGCCTCGAAGACACTGAAGGCGTCGGCCTTGTGGGACCAGATCTGCTACGCCGCCTGGCGTTGCGCCGATCCCGGCCTGCAGTACGACACCACGATCAACGCGTGGCACACCTGCCCTGAGGGTGGCCGCATCAACGCGAGCAACCCGTGCAGCGAGTACATGTTCCTCGACAACACGGCCTGCAACCTGGCGTCGATCAACCTGATGAAGTTCTACGACGCCGAGTCGAAGGCCTTCGACATCGCGGGCTTCGAGCACGCGATCGACGTCTGGACCATGGTCCTCGAGATCAGCGTGCTGATGGCGAGCTTCCCCAGCCGCGAGATCGCCGAGCTGAGCTGGAAGTACCGCACGCTCGGCCTGGGCTACGCCAACCTGGGCGCCATGCTCATGCAGGCCGGCATTCCCTACGACAGCGATGAAGGCCGTGCGATCTGCGGCGCGATCACCTCGATCATGACCGGCCGCTCCTACGCGCTCAGCGCCCGCATGGCTGGCGAGCACGGTGCGTTCGCCGGCTACGAGGAGAACCGCGAGCACATGCTGCGCGTCATGCGCAACCACCGCGCCGCGGCGCATGGTGCTGCGCGTGACTCCGGTGCGTACGAGCAGCTCCGCATCGCGCCGGTGCCGATCGACCACGCCCTTTTCCGCAGCGGCCGCATCAACGTGGCCAACGCCGAAGCCATGCTCGCGGCATCGACCGCGGCCTGGGACCAGGCGCTCGAACTCGGCATGGAGTACGGCTACCGCAATGCGCAGGTCACGGTGATCGCCCCCACGGGCACCATCGGCCTGCTCATGGACTGCGACACCACGGGCGTCGAGCCCGACTTCGCGCTCACCAAGTTCAAGAAGCTTGCCGGCGGCGGCTACTTCAAGATCGCGAACCAGTCGCTGCGCCCAGCGCTGCGCTCGCTCGGCTACACGAACGCCCAGACCGATGACATCCTCACGTACGTCATGGGCACCCTGAGCCTCGATGTGCCGATGGCCGACGAGCGCGGCACGATCTCGGCCAGCCAGCCGTCGTTCCGATCGTTCCTGATCGAGGCCGGCTTCACCAACGAGGAGCTCATCACCCTCGAGAACGGCCTGCCGTCGTGCTTCGAGATCGGCTTCGCGTTCTCCGCCTGGAGCATGCCCGAGCGCGTCCTCCGCAAGGCGGGCGTCGATGCCGAGCGCGCCAAGGCCGACATGTCGTTCAACGGCCTGCGCGCCTTGGGCCTGAACCGTCGCCAGATCGATGCGCTCAACCGCGTCATCTGCGGCACCGGCACCATCGAGGGCGCACCGCACCTCAAGGATGCTCACCTGCCGGTCTTCGACTGCGCCAACAAGTGCGGCACCATCGGCAAGCGCTTCATCGCTGCCGAGGGCCACATCCGCATGATGGCCGCGGCCCAGCCGTTCATCTCGGGTGCGATCTCCAAGACGATCAACCTCCCCAACGAGGCGAGCGTCGACGAGATCGGCAAGGCCTACCGCCTTTCGTGGGAGCTCGGCCTGAAGGCCAACGCCCTCTACCGCGACGGCTGCAAGCTGAGCCAGCCGCTGGCGACCAAGAGCGATGCGGCGGACCACGCGGAGGAAGCCGACCTCGATGGTCTGCCCGACGAGGCCAAGGTCCCGGCGGCCGATGGCCAGCCGCAGATCATCGAGCGCGTCGTCGAGCGCATCGTCGAGCGCGTGATCGAGCGTCCGTCGCGCCGTCGCCTCAGCGACACGCGCCAGAGCATCACGCACAAGTTCAACGTGGCCGGCCACGAGGGCTACCTCGTCGTGGGCCTCTACGAAGACGGCATGCCCGGCGAGCTGTTCATCACCATGGCCAAGGAAGGCTCGACCATCGGCGGCCTGATGGACTCGCTCGGCACGGCGATCAGCGTCGCGCTGCAGTACGGCGTTCCGCTGCAGAGCCTCGTCAACAAGTTCGCGCACCAGCGCTTCGAACCCATGGGCATGACGCAGAACCGCGACATTCCCATCGCGAAGAGCCTCGTGGACTACATCTTCCGCTGGATGGGCATGGAGTTCATCCAGGGCTACCGTGAACAGAACGCCCCGCACCGCCCCGGCATGGATGCCGGCTCCCACGCTCCCGCCGTTGCCGGCGGTGCACGGGATCACGTCAAGGAGGACTCATGGAACGACCGGACCGTAGCGTCGCACGCTTCCCGCGCCTCGAGCCACACCGCTTCGGGCGAACTGAATCTGGGCGACCGGATCAGCGGGACCCATGGGCAGTCCGACTCGTCGGAGTGCTGCGATGGGGATTCCGCATCGTGCAAGCACGCCGCAGCGCCCGCTGGGAGCGTGACGAGCTCGACCGGCGCGAAGGTGATGACCAACGCGCTCGACGCCCAGGCCGCATCCGCCATGGGTGACGCCCCGCCGTGCAGCGTGTGCGGTGCGATCACCGTGCGCAACGGCACGTGCTACCGATGCTTCAACTGCGGCGCCAGCCAGGGCTGCAGCTGATCGAACCACTGGTGGCCGGTCGTTCCGGCCACCACCAACCATGCTGGGCGCTTCGCTCCGACGACGCCCGGCAGACAGCGATGGGGGCAGTTGCCCCAAGGAGACCAAGCGGTCGGCAAAGAACGGATCCTCTAAGCACTGGTCAGACAAGCACGGAACGGTGGCGTCTGACCCCCTGAGCGGGTTCATCCCGAGCAGGTGTGGCCGTCCTCGGAGG
>JASGCG010000184.1 GCA_030054235.1 Bacteroidia bacterium | reverse complement strand
CGCTGGATCCCGATGACGACAACGATGGACTGGTCGACGCGGCTGAAGTCATCAAGGGATCCGATCCACTGAAGGCGGACACGGATGGCGACGTCATGGATGATCTGCGGGACGCGTACCCAAGTGATCGTGCCAAGCGGCTCGAGGACACGGATGGTGACGGGCTGGTCAATGGTTCTCCGGGGGAGAACGACCTCGATGGTGATGGCATCACGGATGACCAGGATCCTGATCGTGACAACGATGGCGTCAAGGATGCGGACGAAGCGGTGATCCCGACCGACGAGCGCGACCAGGGGCGACTTCCGTGCACTGACACGCCCGACTGCGATGGGGATGGCGTGCGGGATCTCCAAGATCGCTTCCCGCTCGACCCAACCGAGTGGGCCGACGCCGACGGCGACGGCTTTGGTGACCGTGCCTTGGATCCAGCGCCGAACGATGGCTCGCGTCCCGACTGCGTGGGCTACGTCCGGCGCGTGGCGCGAGCCCTCGATTCCTGGCGGCTCGACGACGGCCCCGAGCCGCTTGGTGAGTTCGGCCGGCGAGAGCGTCAGCCTTCCCAGCCTGCCGCCACCGCGAAGGAGCGCTTGGTTCGCGCGCTCGCTGCGTTGGTCCAGCGGGCTCCCTCGTATCCGTTCCTGCTTGGGTTCCCTGCGTCAGACGAGTCGCCTGCAGCGGCGCTCAAGCGATTCGAGCAAGGCCTGTCCAGCGCAGACGATGCGGCGCTCGAAGCGACCGAGCGCGATGTGCTGCGTGCCCTCTGTTCCCTGGGCTCGCTCTGGCGCGACGCCCGCACTGCGGCACGGAGCGACCAGGAAGCGATCGAGGCAGTGCTCGCCGGGCTCGCAGGGCAGTTGGCGCTCGATGACCAGCACGTCTCGGCCGTGCGCGAGTGCATCCGGCAGCTGAAGCTGATCGACTGCGACGCGCTGTCGAAGGGCAAGGACGACCCCAATCGTCGACTGCTTCGGCAAGAACTCGATCGAGTGCGCGATGAGCTCGATCAACGCGTGCGGCAGAAGCGGGGGGCGTCACGATGAAGTCGATCCGATGCCCCGCATGCGGCCGCTCGTGGCTCGTGGCTCGCACCGGCACTGTGCCCGATCGTTGCCCGGGCGAGGGCTGCGGCGCATCGCTGAGCTCGGGTGATGGCCGCCCCTCCAAGCCGCTCGATTCGTGGGCTGTGCCGCGCGAGCGTCGTCGCCGCGTGCGTGCACCGATCGTCACCGATGAACCGACGCCACCGCGCCGTGGCCGGAGTTGGATCGGTCTCGCGCGCGGCAGCGGCATCGCGTTCGGCGTGATTGCCCTGGCGCTGCTTTCTGTCGCGATCGTCGGCATTGTGCTGCGCGAACTGCCCACTTCGGGCGACGCTGTCCACCCGGCCATCACGATCGAAGCGACCGATGCCGGGGTGCAGCACGAGCAAGTCCATGGGGTCGTCGCCCGGATCGATGGCAAGCTGTTCGCGATCACCACGCTCTCGAAGGTCCGCACACTGCGCGTCGCCGGTGCGACGCGCGTGCAGCTCGTGCCCGACGCAGGGGCCAAGCAGCAGGAGGCGCGGGTCCCCATCGAGCTGGTCATGGATGACTGCCTGGTCCGCGCGGAGGCGATCGAGCAGTGGATCGACGGATCGCCCGCTGGCAAGGGCGAGGATGCGTGGTCCGCCGTGGGGCGTGGCAGCGTGATCGATCTGGCCTGGTGGCCTCTTCCGGATGATGCTGGCGTGTCGGCGGTCGACGTTGGCAGCGCGCCCGCCGATGGCGCCGATCTGTCGACGATGTCGAGTTCCGGTGCTGCCGTGGCAGCTCGCGCTCGAGCCCTTGCGCCGCAGCCTGCGGCGATGGCGCTTCAGACGTCGGCGGGTTCGTCGATCTTGGATCCCGGCACGCCGTGGCTGGATGCCGATGGCGCTTTGGTGGCGATGACGGTCGAGTCACCGAGCATCGAGGAGCGGACGCGTCGCGGCGTGGCCTCGCCGGCGACGTGGTCGGATCTCCACGCGATTCCCGTCGAGAGCCTGCGACGATGGGCGGATCCGATGTCCACGTCGGTCAAGCCGCTGGCACGCGTGCTCGAGGCCGCTCACGCGCGCGCGACGCAGCCGGCAGGGCCCGAACGCGCCGCACGGGTGCAATGGCTGATCGCCGCGAGCGCGGCCGAGGGATTTGCAGCGCTCGCTTCGGCAAGCGATCGCGTGGCGACGCTGCCCGCCTCGGCCACGACGTTGGAACTCCTGCCTCGACCGGTCGACGGTGAAGCGCGCGTCATCGTGTGGCCTGAACTCAGCGACATGGTCGATCTCGATGTCGTGTCGACCGATCCCGCCATCCGATTGGTCGCCGTGCCCGGCGTGAAGGGGCGCATGCTTGAGGTGCGCGACGGGGGAGGACAGCCCGCGGTGCTGCCCGCGGGTCGGCCGGTCTCGATCTCGATCAAGATGTCGCTGATGGGCAAGCCCATCGGCGGTGCCGTGCGGGCCATGCTGCTCGGTCGAGATCCCGATGCGTCGGCGACGCAGCGCCGCATTCCGGGCGGCACGCCGCCGATACCGGTCGCGCCCCCGAGTCCGGGGACTCCAGCGCCGCCGGCTGCGACGTCGCCCGTGCCAGCCGCTCCGAGTTCGCCATCGCCTCCAACCACTCCAGCGTCCACCGCGCCAGCACCGCCACCTGCGCCGGCACCGCAGCCCGCGCCATCACCGTCACCGCAGCAACCCGCGCAGCCCGCCAACCCAGGAAGCACGCCATGACCTCCACGCTCCGTCGCACGCTGCGCCCCAACACCACCTGCCCGCAGTGCTGGTCAGCGTTCCCGTCGGCTGACGTGCGGTTCATCGCCGAGAGCCCCACGCTCGTGGGCGATCCCATCGTGGGGTCCGATGAGCCGTTGCGATTCCTGCCGACACGCTTCGATCGCCAGGGTCGCGCGATCGATCCGGGCGGTGCAGTCTGCATGCGCATGGCGTGCCCGGTGTGCCATCTCGAGGTCCCGCCGGCGCTGCTGGAAGTCGGCCAGACGGTGGTGTCCGTCGTGGGCGCACCATCGAGCGGCAAGTCCGTGCTGCTCGCGGCCGCCACGTTCACGATGCGATCGGGCCTCGTCGTGCCGGGCCTGGACTTTGCGGACATCGATCCCTCGCTCAACGATCTCACGATCGACCTCGAAGGCACGCTCTTCAAGAGCGCGACGCCAGAGGTGCCGACGATGATCGCGAAGACCGAGACCTCGGGGCGGCTCTATCGCTCGTACCGACGCGGCGATCTGCGGATCACGGCACCCAAGCCGCAGCTCTTCGGCCTCGCACGCGGCGACATGCGGTCCGTGCTGGCGCTCTATGACAACGCCGGCGAGCACTTCCTGCCCGGTGCCGTGCCGCCGTTCGAGCAGGCGACCCGGCACCTTGGCGTGTCATCGGCGATCGTGCTCGTGATCGATCCAACGCAGGATCCTCGCGTGCATGGGCCGCTCGGCGGGCGCGATCACGTGGCGGCGCTAGGAGGCAGCAGCAGCGCACCAGGCCGAGAGGATCTCGTGCTGCTGGAACTGGTCAATCGCGTGCGTCGGCAGCGCGGCTTGTCGGCAAGCGAGCCGCTGCCCTTGCGGGTGGTGGTCGCGCTCTCCAAGCATGACCTCTGGTCGCCGTTGGCACCGGAGATTGAGGATGTCCTCCGGGGTGGATCGACCGCGCACCCCATGCGAGCGCCGGATGGAGCAACCCTGTCGCGCGTGCACGCCGGCGGCGTGGCGTTCCTGGAGCGCCACCTTCCCGAGGTGCTCGGTGCCGTTCGTTCGGTCGAGCCCGGGTTCAAGGTCGTACCGTTCAGCGGGCTTGGCCGCGCTCCGCAGCGAGACGTCGCGTCGGGCGGCATGAGCATCGTGCCGTCCCACGTGCGCCCGACCTGGGCCGCGGTGCCCTTTGTCGTTGCGCTCGCCGAGGCGCTGCCCGAAGCACTCCCGGAATACCGATTCAACGCCCGCGCATGAGTTTCGAACTGATCCATACCTCCGTGCTGCGTGACCTTGATGGGCAGTCGGGGTTCGGGGTCGCCGCCATGACGCACGATCTGCCGCGACCCTTGCGTGATGCGCTGGTGGGATGGAGCGATGGATCGGAACTCGACGCGGTCACCGATCGTGCCATGTCCTACGCCGTCTTCCATGTGGGTGGATCGACCTGGCCTGTTCTCACGTGCGTCACGCGCTGCGGCGCTGATTGGTCGGGCCGTGCCAATCGTGTGGCGCACCATCTGGTGCTCGAGCCGGG
>JASGCG010000183.1 GCA_030054235.1 Bacteroidia bacterium | reverse complement strand
GGAATGCCGTGCCGCGGATTGAAGAGGACACGGTCGTAGCGCTTGATCGGATAGTCCTCGTCACGCTCGACCTGGGCGCTGACCGCGACCACGCGACCGGTGAGCGTGGGGATCTCGATCTTGTCGGGGAGATGGATCCCGACCTTGGTGATCTTCTTGTCCTCGTCCTTGCGGATGAGCACGCGCTTGCCGACGGGTTCGACCGTCTCCAGGCGTGCTGCGGGCGGCGTCGGCTTGCTCGACATGGTGTGAGGATAGGCGAACGGCGCGCGCGGCTGCTAGAACACGCGCATGCCAGACCGGATCCGCCAGCTCGTGCGCGACGTGCCCGACTTTCCCAAGCCGGGCATCATGTTCAAGGACATCACGCCGGTGCTGCGGGATCCTGCCGGCCTCGCGCTCGCGATCGAGTTGATGGCGAACCCCTTCCGCAACGTGCGCGTCGACGCCGTGATCGGCCCCGAAAGCCGTGGCTTCATCTTCGGCACGGCGATCGCCCAGAGCCTGAATGCCGGCTTCGTTCCCGTGCGCAAGCCGGGCAAGCTCCCCTGGCGCAAGCGCTCGGTGCGCTACGCGCTCGAGTATGGCCACGACGAACTCCAGATGCACGAGGATGCGATCACGCACGGCATGCGCGTGCTGCTCGCCGATGACCTGCTCGCGACCGGCGGCACGCTCCGGGCGGCGGCAGATCTCGTCCAGGCCTGCGGCGGCCACGTCGTCGGGGCCTCGGTCCTGATCGAGCTCGAGGGGCTGGGCGGCCGCGCTGCGCTGCGCGACCTCGCGGTCTCGAGCGTGCTGCGGTACTGAGTTCGGTTCGTCCGGACCGTCACTGCGATCTATACTCGCGGAATGAGCAGCCTTTCCACCGCCCCGACCGCTGACAGCCTCTCGTCGACCGATCCCCTGATGCTGGTTGATGTCGACCACGTCCGCTTCTATGTCGGCAACGCCAAGCAAGCCGCCTTCTTCTACGCCAGTGCGTTTGGCTTCCAGGTCGAGCAGGTCTCCGACCTGACGACCGGCAGCCGCACCTCCGCCCAGTACCTGCTGACCCAGGGCAACATCCGCTTCATCCTGGAGACGGCCTTGACCAGCGACCACCCCGTGGCCGAGGAGTGCCGCAAGTACGGTGACGGGGTCAAGGACGTGGCGCTGACCGTGCTCGACGCGGAGCGCGCCTGGGAGCAGGCTCGCCGCAACGGCGGCGAGAGCGCCTATGAGCCGCGCACGATCAGCGACGCCAACGGCAGCGTCACGATGGCCGGCATCAAGACCTACGGACGAGCCATCCACAGTTTCGTGAGCCGCACCGGCGCCTACGCCCTGCCCAACATCAAGCAAGGCGCGACCTTCGCGCCGGGGTTCCGCCCCATGGGCACGTTCAGCCTCAACGCCTGGAACAAGGCCAACCCCTGCGGGCTCAAGTTCGTCGACCACTGCGTCGGCAACGTCGAGCTCGGCAAGATGAACCACTGGGTCAAGTGGTACGAGGACGTCATGGGCTTCAAGATGTTCAAGCACTTCGACGAGAAGGACATCTCGACCGAGTACTCCGCGCTCATGAGCAAGGTGATGGCCAGCGGCAACCACCTCATCAAGATGCCGATCAACGAGCCCGCCGCCGGCAAGAAGAAGAGCCAGATCCAGGAGTACCTGGAGTGGCACGGCATGGCCGCCGGCGTGCAGCACCTGGCGCTACGCACCGACGATGAACTGCACAGCGTGGCCGAGCTCCGCCGCCGCGGCGTCGACTTCCTGGCGCTGCCCGATGCCTACTACGAGAGCGTCTGGAACCGAGTCGACACCATGCTGCGCCAGCACGGCCACGAGGTCGTGAAGGAAGACCACCAAAGGGTCAAGGACTTGGGCATCCTGGTCGATGCCGATGACGAGGGCTACCTGCTCCAGCTCTTCACCAAGCCGCTGCAGGACCGCCCCACGCTCTTCTTCGAAATCATCTGCCGTCGCGGCTCGCAGAGCTTCGGCAAGGGCAACTTCAAGGCGCTCTTCGAAGCGCTGGAGATCGAGCAGGAACGCCGCGGCAACCTGTGATCCCTGCGGCGCGCGTCAGGCGTCGAAGCGCGGATCAGGATCCACGACCTCGTCGTCATCGATGATGACGGCGTGCGCGTGCAGTGCTGCGTGCTCGAAGCCTTCGCGGGCCGCGCCGCGATAGGTCGCATCGCTCGCCAGCGGGAAGCCCAGCCACGCGAACCCGGCTCGGATCTGGTGGCGACGACCAGGCCCGACGAGTTCGATCTCGACCAGGTCGTGCAATGGCCCGCGCGAGAGCACCGACCAGCGGCAGATGCCGAGCGAGGAGGCTTCGCCGCGCTCATGCACGCTGACTTTGGATGAGCCGCGATGGCGCCCCGAGAAGTGCAGGGCGAACTGCCCCCGCTCACGCGCGCCCGCGGCGACCCACGCGCGGTAGCGCTTCTCGACCGCATGCACCGACGGCTCACCCGAGAATGCCGATCGGAGTTCCGCGAGCGCAGGCTCCGACCGCGCCGCAACGAGGCAGCCGCTGGTGCCCTCATCAAGTCGGTGCACGAGGCCAGCACCCAGGAGTGCCCCCTGCGCGGGCGCGGCCAAGCGCAACCATGCTTCGATCGTGCGCTCGCCGCCTCCGGACTGTTCGACCGAATGCCATCCGGCAGGCTTCCCGATCACGAGCCACGACGCGCGCTCGGCGATGATGCTGGGTTCGGTCCGAGGTGCCATCGACTGCCGAGGGTACGGGCGCGACACGCGCATGGCTACACTTGCCCTACAGAGGATCCCCATGGCTTACTACACCAAAATGGGCAAGCTGCCCGGCAAGCGCCACATCCAGTTCCGCGCCCCCAATGGCCGCCTCTACAGCGAGGAAGTCTTCGGGACCGAGGGCTTCACGGGCCCCACCAGCACGCTCTACCACATCAACGCGCCGACGCAGGTCTGCGGCTGGGAACCTCTGTACGACGCGCAGCCTGAGTACGTCGAGCAGAACGTGATGCGCATGCGCCACACGCGCAGCAGCCCCATGCAGCCGCAGGGCGATCCGATCACCGGCCGCGTGATCCTCTACGGCAACGCCGATGTCGAGATGGGCGTCTGCGTGCCCGCCGATGGCATGGACTACCACTACAAGAGCGTCTTCGACGACTGCCTCTTCGTGCACCACGGCCGCGGCACGCTCTTCACCATGTTCGGCGCGATCCCCTTCGGGCCGAAGGACTACCTGGTCATTCCGAAGGGCACGATCTATCGGCTGGTGTTCGACAAGCCCAAGGCCGATGAGCCGGCGAACAAGTTCATCTTCATGGAAGCCGTGAACGGCAGCCTGATCCTTCCGCCGCCGCGATACCTGAGCAAGAAGAGCGCGCAGTTCCTGGAGCATGCGCCCTACTGCGAGCGCGACCTGCGGCTGCCCGAGCTGCCGATGACCTTCGATGACCGTGGCGAGTTCGAAGTGCGCATCAAGAGCCGCGGCTGGGTGCACAGCTACACCTACGAGTATCACCCGCTCGACGTGGTGGGCTGGGACGGCTGCGTCTATCCGTACGCGTTCAACATCGACGACTTCAGCCCGATCGTCGGCAAGCACCACATGCCGCCGCCGACGCACCAGACCTTCGAGGCGCACAACTTCGTGATCTGCTCGTTCTGCCCGCGGCCGCTCGACTTCCACCCGCAGGCGATCGTGGTCCCCTACAACCACTCGAACCTCGACTCCGACGAGGTGCTGTACTACGTCGAGGGCAACTACAAGGCCCGCCGCGGCATCGAGAGCGGTTCGCTCACGCTGCACCCACAGGGCATTCCGCACGGCCCGCACCCGGGCACCGTCGAGGCCACGATCGGCCTGACCCACACGAACGAACTCGCCGTGATGTGCGACACGTTCCGTCCGCTGATGGCCACGCGCGCCGCCGTCGAGCTCGACGAGCCGCTCTATCCCGCCTCGTGGGAAGACGGCGCGATGACCGCCAGCAGCAAGGTGCGTGCGCCCAGGGCTGCCAAGCCCGCAAGCGACGCGAAGGCCGCGAAGCCGGCCGCCAAGGGCAAGGCCGCCCGCCGTGCACCGGCACGCGCCGGTGCGGCGAACACGTGGGACTGATCATCATGCAAGCACCACTGATCGCAGCGATGGCTGTCATGGGACTGGGCACCATGGTGGCCGTCGGCGCATCACTGATGTCCACGATGGAAGGCACGCGGGCGCAGGACGCACCCAAGCAGGCACCTGCTGGGGCGCCCCCGACGTCGCCCCCGGAGGTTCCCCCGGCG
>JASGCG010000182.1 GCA_030054235.1 Bacteroidia bacterium | reverse complement strand
ACCAGAGCGACCTGCTGACCGCCTGGCGATCGACTTCGTCACGCACCTCGCGGGGGCGCACGCGATTGGATCCGAAGACGCCTTCGCCGCGGCGCTCACGCTCGGGCGCTTCGATGCCGGATCGGTCCACGAGCAGCCGCTCGAGCAGTTCCAGCGTCTCGCCCGTCTTGGGCAGGGGCGCCATCACGCCCATGAAGCAGTTGTGCACGAGCTGCCACGTGGAATCGTCCTCGGCCTGAGCATCGCGCTCCTCGAGCAGGTCTTCCAGGAACGGATCGCTCGGATTCTCGGCTTCGCGCCGCAGGATCTCGTTCTCGTAGGACGCGATCTCCATCGCACTCGCCGTGCGACCCCAGTTGGTGAGCGCCTCGCCGCTCTGCACGCCGAAGACGAGGAACCAGAACACCATCGTGAGCAGCAGGCTCGCCACCGTGCTGCGCGTGAGCAGGCCGACCAGCGCGCAGAACGCGAACAGGTACGAGTAGAAGAGCACGACCAGAGGCACCGCGAGGAAGAGCGAGGGTTCCCACGAGCCGCCGCGCAGGCCGATCACCAGGAAGCACGCGCCCGTGAACACGAACACCTGCAGCGAGGTGAAGAGCAGGCCGGTCATCCACTTCGTGAGGAAGAGCCGCCCGCGACCGATCGGCCGCGACAGCATCATGTCGATCGCACCGCCCGAGACCAGATCGGGAATGATGCCCGCGGTGCTCACGAGCGCAAGCACGGTGCTGCCGAGGCCGAGCCACCACTCCACGCCGAGGTTGGTGAAGAGCAGCTTGTAGAACGTGGCCGGCGGAACCACCGTCGAGTTGAAGAACGGGCTCTCGAAGGTCCAGCCGAAGACGCTGATGCCCTCTTCATCCAGGCCGAGCCCCGCGATCGCCGCGACGATGATGCCGGAGAGAAGCAGCGAGAGCCAGAAGAGCTTGCGGGCATTGAGCTCGCGGTACGCAGCGACCACGATCGCCCACGTCTGGCGCCCGTACGTCCCTGCGGGAAGGTCGTGGCTCATGGCGTGGCCTCCACGGGCGGCGGCGGCGCGAGCGGGCGATCACGTACGGCACCGGGATTGAACGTACCGCCCGACGATGGATCCGTGACTGCACGGATGAAGAGGTCCTCGAGCGATTCGCGCACGGGCACGGCTCGTTCAATGATCGCACCGTGCGCGCGCAGGCGGTCGATCGCGGGCTGTGCCTCGATCGCATCGGCAACCTGCAGGGCGATCGTGCTGGATGCTGGCTCCACGCGCACCGCTCCCAAGGACGCAGCCCACTCGGGGGCGGCGCCCCGCACGGTGATCTCGAAGCGCCTGCTCGAGCGAGTGAGGTCGTCGATGGTGCCTTGGGCCCAGACCCGACCCTGCACCATGATCGCCACGCGATCGCTGACCATCTCGATCTCGCTGAGCAGGTGGCTGTTCACGAAGATCGTGCGGCCCTCGCTGCGCAGCCGGACCAGCAGATCGCGGATCTCCTTGCGGCCCACGGGATCCACGCCGTCAGTCGGTTCATCGAGCACCACCAGGCGCGGGTCGTTGACGAGGCTCGCCGCCAGGCCCACGCGCTGCTGCATGCCCTTGGAGTAGGTGCCCAGGCGTCGATCGGCCCAATCCCGCATGCGCACCAGATCGAGCATCGCTTCCGTGCGCACGCGGCGCTCCGTGCGCCGCATGCCGGCGAGGGCACCGAAGAAATCGACGACCTGTCGACCGGTCAGATAGGCCGGAAATCGATGGTGTTCCGGCAAGTAGCCCACACGCGCGAGCGCACCCTTGTCGCCGAGCGGCTTGCCCAGGAGCGTGCCGCCCCCGGCGGTCGCGCGCACGACCGTCATCATGATCTTGACGATCGTGCTCTTGCCAGCGCCGTTGGGGCCGAGCAAGCCGAAGATCTCGCCCGCGCCGACCGCAAGATCAACGCCGCGCAACGCCTCGATGCGGCCCTTGTAGGTCTTGCGCACGTTGCGCAGATCGATGACCGAAGTGTCGTCCACCGTGGGAGTCTAGGGGCGAGGAAGGATCGAGCAGCGCTGGCACGACGGTCCACCAACGCGATGCGGGCGGCCCACCAGGACCGCCCGCACCGAACGAAAGGAGATTGGGGTCGTCACTCGCCGCTGGCCGGAGCGCCCTTCTTGGCGACCGGGGGCAGCGGGTACTGGCTCGCGTACTCGGGCTTCAGGAAGAAGTAGTACATGGTGCCTTCGGCGTACTGCGCGCCGGCAAGGATCTCGGCGCTCGCACCCACACCCATGAAGATGTCGGCACGGCCCGGCGCCACGATCGCGCCCCCGGTGTCCTGGTCGCACATGAAGCGATTGAACGGGACCTGCTGATTGGCGAAGTTGATCGACTTGGTGTCGACGAGCAGGAAGCCGCCGCGCGGGTAGATCTTCTTGTCGGTGGCGAGCGAGGTGCGCTCGGTGACCTTGACGCCGAGGCTCCCGGCCGGCCAGTTCGACCCGTCGTACTTCGTGAAGAAGACGAAGCAGTTGTTGCGGTTGATGTACTCCATCGCGCGGTCGGGGTTCTTGTCGCACCAGTCGCGCACGTTGGGCAGGTTCAGGTCGCGCTCGGTCAGGATCTTCTCGTCGAGCAGGGTCTGGCCCAGGCCGACGTACTGGCCATCGGTCTTGCCCGCATACCCCACGTACATCGTCGATCCATCCTGGAGGGTGAGCTTCGCGCTGCCGTTGACCTGGATGATGTAGACGTCGAATTCGCTGGGGAGATAGACCAGTTCGAGCCCGCGCAGCATGCCGCTGGACTGGATCTCGGCGCGATTGGGCCAGGGAGCGACGGTGCCATCGGCCTGAAGGCGCCCCTTGGGCTCGCCGGTGACCGGGTCGGTCACGCAGTCGGTCGGTCGCCGATAGAGCGGGAAGCGGAACGTGCTGTCGGGCGTGAGGCTCGCCTTGAACTCCGGCGCGTAGTAGCCGGTGAAGAGCACGGTCCCCTGGTCGTTGTAGCCCACGGTCTGCCAGCAGTCGAACATCTGCTGCATGCGGCCGAGGAACTCCTGCTCGGTGGTCGAGGACTTCAGGAACTCCTTGAACGCCACCACGCTGCCGGCAGCCTGCTCATGGGTCGAGACCTCATGGAACGGGAAGAACTGCTGGCTGCTGGGCTTCTGGAACCAGCTGATGCTCTGGTCGAGCGCCTGGTCGAGGTAACCGTCACGGGCACCCCAAGCCGTGGCCAGGCTTGGCCACTGGCTCGGGTCGAGCTTGCGCAGGGCGTGGCCCGACGTCAGCTGGCGGTTGTAGTCAGGCTCGGCGACGACATGCTCGCGCTGGCAGCCGGTGAAACCCACGGCGGCAAGCGCCAAGGCAACGAATGAAGCGGTCATTCCACGCATGGATGCATCCTTGCAACGGGGCGGGAGAAGGCGATACGTCTTGGCGATTATCGGCAAAGTGCCGAAAACCCATGCACTTTGGCAGAGGAATTGGCGAGAATCTGCAGCGGTTGAACCCCGCAAGGCGACAACCACCCCGTGGCCGGCGGCGCAGTCGACTGCCGGGCCAGCTCACACGCCCCGCTATCCTTGGAACTTCCCATGACCACCACCCTCGCCATGTTCGGCATCGAAGGCCCCTACTGGATCATCATCCTCGTCGTCGGCCTCCTGCTCTTCGGGCGCCGCCTGCCCGAGATCGGCCGCAACGTCGGCAAGTCGATCGTGGAGTTCAAGAAGGGCCTGAAGGACGCGGGCAACGAAGCGGAGCAGGAAGCCAACCGCTCATCGACCCAGCACCTGCCCGGCTCGCAGCCCTCGCAGGGCACTCAGGTCCACTCGACCGAGCAGCACCGCGCCTGAGCGGCATCCAGACCGATCAATGACCGGCGCCGCGGCCTCGACGGGCTGCGGCGCTGTCGCAATCGTGGAGCGCGAATGGCACACGCCGGCGCATGCCGCTGCGCGCGGCGCGATGGCCACCAGCCGGCGCAGGCCGCTGCACAAGCGTGAGTCCTGCATGATGCGGATCGTGCAGGGCTCCCCGCAGGGCTCCCCCTCTTCCTGATAGAACTTCGCGCCCATGGCACTTCCGATCCTGTCCTTCGTCGCCGGCAACTACAGGAACTTCAACGCGCGCGCCACGCGCGATGCGCTCTTTGCCTACTGGGACCACATCCAGTCGGGTGGCCGCATGTACTGGGCGATGGCCGGCGCGATGAGCTCGGCGCAGCTGGGCATCAGCTTGGCACCCGCGATCCGCGCTGGCCTGGTGCATGGCCTGTCCGTGACCGGCGCAAACCTCGAGGAATCGC
>JASGCG010000181.1 GCA_030054235.1 Bacteroidia bacterium | reverse complement strand
CGATGGCATGGAGTACGTCGAGGCGTGCATGAAGCGCGGCCTCGACATCGACTCGTTCGGCCCGCGGCTGTCGTTCTTCTTCAACAGCCACAACGAGTTCTTCGAGGAGATCTGCAAGCTCCGCGCGGCACGCCGCATCTGGGCGAACGCGATGCGCGATCGCTTCGGCGCCAAGCAGGAGCGCTCGTGGCTCATGCGCACGCACGTGCAGACCGCCGGCTGCAGCCTGACCGAGCAGCAGCCGCTCAACAACATCGTGCGCGTGGCGTACCAGGCGATGGCCGCGGTCCTCGGCGGCTGCCAGAGCCTGCACACCGACAGCATGGACGAGACCCTCGGCCTGCCGACCGAACAGGCCGTGCGCGTGGCGCTGCGCACGCAGCAGATCCTCGCGCACGAGACCGGCGTGCACCGCACCGTCGATCCGCTCGGCGGCTCGTGGTTCGTCGAGAGCCTGACCGACCAGATGGAGCAGGACGCCAACGGCTACATCCGCGAGATCGATGACATGGGCGGCGTGGTGTCGGGCATCCACAAGGGCTACTTCCGCCGTCAGATCGCCGAGGCGAGCTACCGCTTCGGCCAGGAGATGGAGGCCGGTGACCGCGTGATCGTGGGCGTCAACGCATACCGCGAGGGCAACGAGGACCACCAGGTCGAGATCCTGCAGATCCCGCACACGGTCGAGACCGAGCAGTGCAACCGGCTCGCCGAGTTCCGCCGCACGCGCGACGGCGACAAGGTCAAGCGCGCGCTCGACCGCATCCGCACGGCGTGCCGCGACGGACAGAACGTGATGCCCGCGCTCGTCGATGCAGCGAGCGACCGTTGCACGCTCGGCGAGATGGTCCAGGCGATGGCCGACATCTACGGCCGCTACTCAGGCGGACCCGAGTGGTGATCGCGGGGCGGCTCAGCCGCCCTGCTTTGCGCCGCAGCCACAACCACCAGCGCCGCACGAACCGCCGGCGGCCGGCGCGCAGCCGCACGAGCCGCAGCCCCGGCGCATGATGATCGCCATGACCAGGGCGACGACGGCCCACGTCACGACGACATCACCGGCCATGCGACCGATGAACTGCGCCGGCAGGCCCATCCAGTTCACGAGCGAGCCGTAGAAGATCGTGGTGATCAGCGTGATCACGGCGGTCGCACGCAGCCAGCGGCAGAGGACGCCGCCGCGGCAGCAGCAGAGCACCAGCGCCACGCCGATCGCACCGAGCGCGTTGAAGACCATCGCGCGCGCGAAGGTCGACGGCGCCATGGGCACCGAACCTGGCGCGACCATGATCATGCCGACGGGGCCCTTCTCGTGGATCGCGGAGTAGGCCGCGAAGGCCTTCTCCTGCTCCGCTTCGGGGAGGGCCATCATGGCTTCCATGTCCATGCCCGGGAAGAACCAGGCACCCGGCCCGAGTTGCGACTCGATCATCGGCACCATCGCCGACTCGACCGCAGGGGGCATGGGCTTCATGGCGCCGTCCCAGAGATTGAGGACCGTCCAGTTGGCCCAGCCAACCATGAGGGCGACGATCGATCCGACGACGACGGCGATGATGCTGCGGCACATGGCGATGGCTCCTGGTGGGGCGTGGCGCGCCGACGGCGCGATCACCGCATGTCGGCACGGAGCCCGCCCGGGCTGCAATCACACGATCGGTGCCGAAGTTCCGCCGACCTTTCAGGGATCGGCGCTTTCATCCTCCATGATGTGCCCCGAATGATGAATCAACGACCCATCGCCGTACCATCCCCTTCATGCTGCCGGAGGACCCAATGAGCCGCATCACAAGCGATCCGTCCATCATGGGCGGCAAGCCGTGCATCCGGGGCCTGCGCATCACCGTAGCCTGCATCGTCCGGCTTCTTGCCAATGGCGCATCGATCGCGGAGGTGCTGACCGAGTACCCCGAGCTGCAGGAACCTGACATCCGCGCGGCATTGGCTTGGGCGGGACGATCGCACGGCGCGTGATTCGACGTGGCCAATTCGTCGCTCAGTGGCGTTCGTCGATGCTGTCATCGTCGAAGCCGGGACGACGCACCGGTCGCCCGGCTGAACCCGGATCAAGGTACGCGCCCTGCGGGATCACCGAGCAGATCGAGGTGGCGCCGTACTGCTCGCGCACGATGCGCGACGCCTCCTCGCGCGAATCGGCGGGGACATCGAACTCGCGCTCGAGCCCACCCAGCCACGGACCGACAGCCGTGACCCGGAAGACCTGCTTCAACGGCATGACTCACCCGTTCCAGTGCTGCAGCGCGGGGCCCTTGTACTCGGCGAGCGGGCGGATGATGCGGTTGTTCGCGTGCTGCTCCATGATGTGGGCGCACCAGCCGGTGATGCGCGCCGCCACGAAGATCGGCGTGTACTGCGGCACAGGGATGCCCATGATGAAGTAGGTCATGCCGCACGGAAAGTCCACGTTGGGGTGGATGGTCTTGTCGCGCAGCATGATCGCCTGCACCTGATCGCCCATGTCGAACCACTTCTTGGCGGTCGGCCCGAGCTGCTCGGCGAGCTTGAGGCCCCACGAGCGCAGGATGCCCGCGCGGTGGTCGCCGTTCTTGTAGACGCGGTGGCCGAAGCCCATGAGCTTGCGCTTCTCGGCGAAGGCGCGCTGCATCCAGGCGTCGACCGTCATGGCGCCGCCCGCGCAGTCGCGGTCGATGTCCTTGAGCATCTCCATCGCCATCTCGTTGGCGCCGCCGTGCAGCGGCCCCTTGAGCGCACCGATGCCACCGCAGACCGCGCTGTGCATGTCGCTCTCGGTGCTCGCGATGCAGCGGCAGGTGAAGGTGCTGGCGTTGAAGTCATGCTCGGCGTAGAGCACCAGGCTCACGTCCATGATGCGGGCCTCGAGCTCGCTGGGCTTGCGGCCGCTCATGCACCACATGAGGTTCGCGGCATGGCCGAGCGTGGGATCGGGATCGACCGGCGGCTTGCCGTCGAGCGTGCGCTGGCAGATGCCGATGAGCGTGGGGATCTGCGCGAGCAGGCGCTTGGCCTTGCGCAGCTCGGCCGCCGGCGAGTTGTCCTCGCACTCGGGGTCGTGGTGCGACAGCATGCTCACGCCCGAGCGCAGGATGCTCATGGGGTGCGCGCCCGGCGTTTCCTTGGCGATGCGCACCACAGCGTCGCGCACGCTCGCAGGCACCTGGCGCATGGCCGAAACGTCCTTGCGGAACGCGTCGAGCTCGGCGGCGCCCGGCTTGTGGCCGATGAGCAGCAGGAAGGCGACCTCTTCGAAACTGGCGTGCTCGGCAAGGTCGGCGATCTCGTAGCCGCGGTAGATCAGCTGGGTCTGCGTCACGGCGCAGATCGAGGTGTCGCCAACGGTCTGGCCGGCGAGGCCGCGGGTGTCGACGGGCTTGGGTGCTGCTGCAGTCGTCATGGGTGTTCTCCTTCGTGCTTTTGGATCGCCGATGGTAGCGCGGCCGCGGATCCAAGGCACTTCGTATCTTCCCGTCCATGCGACCGCTCCACGCCGCGTTCCTGGCCCTGATCGCCCTTGCCTGCACCGCGTGCGTGGCGACGGGGCCGCAGCCCTCGAAGGCGGAGGCCGTTGCCGAGCTGCTCATCGGCGACTTCTCGAGTGCCGAGCAGGCCAAGCTGGATCCGGAGTTCCGCGAGGTCGTGCTGCACGCTCGGCGCATCTGGGCCGGACCCGACCACCCCAAGGGAACGGGCGACGCGGTCTGGCTCTACGTCGAGCAGGCCATGGCCGAGGCGCAGGACAAGCCGTACCGCCAGCGCGTCTATCGCATCGCGGAACTCGGCGGCGTTCGCGCGGGCACGGTGCGCAGCGAAGTGTTCGAGTTCAAGGACGGCGCGGAGCGCTTCGTGAACTGCTGGAAGGATGGGTGCGCCGCGATCGAGTCGATCGGTCCCGAAGCCCTCACGCCGCGCGAGGGCTGTGCGATCGAACTCACTCGCGACGGCGCGACCGGCGGATGGACCGGCAGCACGCATGCGCAGGACTGCGTGAGCACGCTGCGCGGCGCGAGCTGGGCATCGAGCGAGGTCGTGCTGCTGCCGGGCGTGCTCGAGACCTGGGACCGAGGCTTCGATGCCGCGGGCAAGCAGGTCTGGGGCGCCGTCAAGGGGCCGTACCGATTCGTGCGGATGGGCAAGGGGACGTGAATCGGTCACGCGGCTCTGCTCAAGGTGCGGATCGAATCCTGACCATCCCGCGCTAGGCTGCGCGGCATGGCACCGGGCGAACCAAGCAGCGAGTACGGCAGCGGTCCGTTCAAGCCGCGACCTGGAAGCGATGCAGAGACCGGCGGCGTGGTTTCGCC
>JASGCG010000180.1 GCA_030054235.1 Bacteroidia bacterium | reverse complement strand
CGGTCGGGAAGACGAACTGCCCCGGCTCCTGGCCGAACCCGCCGAAGGTCCGCAGCACCCGCCCCTGATCATCCATCACCGTGATCCGATGCTCATGGGTGTCGGCGACCCAGACCTCGCCGTAGGGCGACACGCTCACACCCGTGGGGAATCCTTGGTCGAACTCGGGCATCATCCACTCGCGCCGGTACGAGCCATCGGCACCGAGCACCTGTACGCGCGCACTGCGATCAATGATGATGAGTTCATCGGCGGGCGTCCACGCCATGGCCCGTGGATAGTTGAACTGCAGCGGTCCCTTGCCGCCGCGGCCGACGATGCGCGCATCGGCACACCATGCCGGCAGCGGCGTGGGTTGTGGCTCGCGTTCACAGGCGACCATGAACGGCAGCATGGCGAGGCAGGCAAGCGTCATGCCACCGAGGCGCTTCATCAACCACGCCAAGGCGACGGCAGCGATGGCGGCGACGAGCATCAGGATCGGCACGAAGCCAGCCACCACATCCGGTCGCTGGTAATGCATGGCATTCAGGAGCGCACTCGCGATCCACGCACCGCCCGGCGGCTGCACCCGCGCGGACACGATCACTTCGCCCCCGGCACCGACGGCGCCGATCGCGCCGGCAGCGGCACACGCGACGCCGATGCGGGGCCAGAGCGCGAGCACCACGGTCCATGCACGGCCGTCGATCCGTGCGCTGGCTCGCACATCGCTCGGCGCACTCCGCACCGCAAGCCAGCCGAGCACCGCACCGATCCATCCCCAGCGGGACAGCTGCGCTGCGGCGACGATGCCAAGGCCATCGTGCATCCACGAGAGTCCATCGCGATTCCACGCGTGCACGTGCGCCACTGCGATGACGATCGCCGGCGAGAGCGCGAGCGTGATCCACGCCGCGCGGATCCATCGCTCGGCGCGACGCATCCATGATGAGCCGTCGGCAAGCCATGCATGGAGCATGCAGACGCCCGCGACGAGCGCACCGCATACGACCGCCGCAGCCGCAGTCCGCAGCACGCCCTCGCCGTACACCTGCACGACTCGTACCACGCCGCCGTGGCCAAGCGACAGGATCATGAGCACGACGCCAGGCACGACCAGCGGCGCCGCAAGCAGGGCGAGCGGCCATCGAGCCGATCGAGTTTCGCCCGGCGCCGCGTGGTCATCGCTCGCGCTCGGCCGCGTGATCACGATGGCCACGGCAAGCGCCGCTGCGATCGACCACGCCGAGGCCATGAGCACCGACCAAGGGCTCGCACCAGCGGCCTCAAGCGCACGCAGCTCGAAGCCCACCGTTCGCACCAGAGCCAGATCGAACGTCGTCGTGTCAGCCATTGTCAGGCCGCCCACGGCAAGGATCGAGAGCAGCACGCCATGTCGATCCTCGCGCCACGCCAAGCAAACGCGATCGATCCAGCGGAGTCGATCGATGACCGTTGCCTCGCGCGCGATGGCTCGCTCGCGCAGGCCAAGCACGAGCGCGCCCGCCATCGGCCACAGCGTGCAGGCGAGTGCGACAGCCAGCGCCAGCATGCGCCACGCCCCCACTGCATCATGCTCGACGATCCACGCGCCGAGCGCCCACTCGGGCGAGCCCAGCTGCCACCACGCGTACCACGCCGCGTACGGGGGAACCAGGACAGGAACGATCCAACCGATCCACGAGCACCAGCCCCGCGGGGGGCAGCTGCGCGACATCCACCATCCCACCGCGGTCACCACCGCACCGGCGCCAAGGCTCCACAGCACCGTCGCCGCCGCCACCATCCATGGATTGCTGGCCACGCCGATGGGTGCTTCGCCACCGGCTCGCAGCGCCGGCAACTGCAGCACGGGGACCACCAAGCCAACGACCACCGCAAGCACACCAATCGCCACAAGTACCACGCAGACCAATGGCCCGATCGGCGCCACCGATCGATGCGTCACTGCCCGATCGCTTTCATGAGATCGGCGACGGCGGCATCCATGCGATCGGCGGCATTCTGGATGTCCACGCGCATCGGGTCATCCGGCAACGGATCAAGGTCATCCGGCAGCTCCACGCCAAGTGGCCAGTTGCGGCTTTCGCTTGCGGCGATGCGCGCCTGCACGCCGGGGCTCAGCATGTACTCCATGAACCAGATCGCGTTGGAGCGATGCGGAGCGCCCGCGATCAGGGCCACCGTGTTGGGAATCAGCAAGGTGCCGCCGCCGGGATCGGCGACGGGGTCATGGCGCGGCATGATCCACTGGACCTTTGCACCGCGCGCCTGGGCAGCGAGCACATCATCGGTGTCGGTCAGGCCGATGTCGGCTTCGCCGCGCGCCACCGCCTCGACGACCGCTGCGTTGCCACCGGTCAAGAGCCGCGGCTCGTTCGCGGCGAGCCCTTCGACGAACGCCTCCCAGTAGCCCGGAATCCGCAGTTTGCGCTCGAAGAAGGACTGCATCGCACCAAGGTGCCCGCGCGTGGTCCCGAAGCGTGGGTCCGCCATGACGATTCGCCCCTTCCACCATGGACGCACGAGGTCCATCCATGTGTCGGGCATCTCTTCGGGCTTCACGCGATCGGGCGCGATCACGAAGACGCGCGCCCGAGCGCTGAACCCGAACCAACGTCGTTCCTGGTCGCGATGCTGCTCCGGCCACTCGCCGAAGACGCCGGCATCCAGCGGCTCGAACGAACCCTCCTTGGCGAGTTGAGCCACGGCAAAGCACTCGCTGCTCCAGAAGACATCGGCACGCGGCCGCTCGCGCTCGGCCCTCAGCAGGCTCGCGAGCGCGGTCGTCTTCGTGGCCTCGGTGTCGTATCGCACGCCGACGGTCAGCCCTGACTCGCGCTCAAACGACTCGATGATCGGCCGGGCGACCTGCTCATCGGCGCTCACGTACACGATGAGGTCGGGCGACTTGCCGCAGGCGCCCACCGCCATGATGGCGAGACACAGCAGGCAGCGGCGGACGAACGCACCACGGATGGACGAGGCCATCACTTCGTTCCGCCCTGGCTCGGTGCCGCTCCAGCAGGCTGCCCTGCAGCGCTGCCCTGGCCGCCGGTCTTGCGATCGATCTGCTTTTTGACGTCACCGAAGTAGCGTCGATGCGCTTCCTTCAAGTGCGGAGGAACGGGGTCTTCCGCGGTGGCGCTCTCGGCCTTGCGCGTGACGTCGCCGGCCACGGACTGCAGCGCGGTGGCGGCCTCACCCGTGATCGCCGGGCCCTCGACCAGCTGGCGCGCGATGATCGGCCCCTGGCCCTTCTCGACCTTCTCGCGACGCTTGACGGTGTTGGTCTTCGTGACTTCGCGTGGCGCCTGACCGCCTCTTCCTTGGCCGCGCTTGACCATGCCGGCGCCTTCCCCGGCACTCTCGCCCTCGGTCTGACCACCGAGCGGTAGCTTGGCCGGTCCTTCGCCGCCCTTGCACTGGCCACCGGCGCACTGACCAGCCTGCTCCATCTGTTGCTGCGCCTCCATGTCGTTCAGCAGTTCACTCGCCTCGCCGGCAGCGGCATCGTTCGCCTCATCCGACTCGCCCTGCTCGCCATCAGAGGGCTGGTCCTGGCTGCTCTGCTGGCCCTCGTTGCCTTGCTCGCCCTTCTGGCCCTTCTGACCCTTCTGGCCCTTCTGCCCCTTCTGGCCGGATTGGCCGGGGTTCTGGCACTGCTTGCAGGCGTTGCTCAGCTGCTGCATGTTCTGCTGCATCTGCTGCGCAGCATCGAGCGCTTGCTTGAGCTGTTCCTTTTGTGCCTCGTTGAGTTGCTTCGATTGCTCGATCGCACGCTTCAGCGCTTCGGGGCTGTCGGCCATGTTGGGATCGAGGCCCGCATCCTCGAGCGACTTGCGCAGGGCATCCTTGTCCTTCGCCATCTCCTGCAGCTTCTTGGCCAGGGCCTCAAGATCCTTCTTCGCCTGCTCGCGCTCGGCGTCGCTCATCGAGCCATCCTTCATCTTCTCCTGCAGGTCCTTCATCGCCTCCTTCGCGGCGGCGATGTCGCCCTGCTTGAGCGCCTCGGTCAGCGGCGCGACCGCGCTGTCCTTGGGCACCTCGAGGGTGGCCAGCGCATCCTTGGTCTGCTCCATGCCCTTGGCCTGGGCGTTTTCCTTGAGCGCTTCGAGCTTCTGCGCCATCTCGGTCAGGCGCTTGGCGAGCTCGCGTTCCTTCTCGGCCAGGGTCTTGTCGTCCTGGCCTTCAAGCGCCTCGTTCGCGCGGCGGATCTCGGCTGCCATCTCCTCGCTCAGCCGCGGATCGTCGGTCACGGTCTTCACGACCGCTTCAAGACGCTCCTTCATCGACTCGACGCGCGACGCGCTTCCCGGAT
>JASGCG010000179.1 GCA_030054235.1 Bacteroidia bacterium | reverse complement strand
GCCAGCGCGATCTGCGCAGCGACCGTTGGTTCAGACGCCACGATCTGGGATCGAAGATCCTGTGCTTCTTTCAAGTTGCGCAGTGCAGGCTTGTAGTCGCTGAACGCCAGATACAGCTGGCCCACCGTGTCGTAGAGCTCGGCGGCGACCTGCGGGTCATCCTTCAGTTCCGTGGTCACGGCCTTCTCCACGCGTGCCAGCAGGTCCTTGATCGTCAGCGCGACCTGGTCGCCGGTTCCCTGGCTGTCAGCCGAGCGCAGCGCGAGCAGGAAGGTGCTCAGGGTCTGCCGCGCGCGCTGTTCCTGCGTGACGGCGGTGCGCCAGAGGAAGGCCATGGCGACCGACGACGCCACGATCATGCAGATCCCCAGCACGGCCGCGGCGACTGCGACCTTGTGCTTGGCGACGAGCTTGCGGATTCGGTACGCCGTGCCTGGCGGGCCTGCGCTCACCGGATCGCCAGCCAGCCACGCGCGCAGGTCGTCGCCGAGCGCGCTCGCGCTCTGGTAGCGCACCTCCCGGTCCTTTTCGAGCGCCTTGAAGATGATGCGCTCGAGGTCGCCGCGGAGCGCCTTGGCCAGGGAATTCGGATCCGTGCCGCGTGCATGCGCGATCGTGTTGGCGCGGCCGAGGTCATCGCGTTCGACCTGCTTGATGCGCTGCTGCGGCGATGGCGGCCGGTACTCGCGCACGACGCGGCTGAGTTCGCTCACACCTACGCCCTGCAGCGTCTTCTGGTCCAGTGGCAACCAGCCCGTGAGGAGCTCGTACACGATCACGCCGAGCGTGTAGACGTCGCTGCGCGTGTCGATGTCGGCCTTGCCATCGGCCTGTTCCGGGCTCATGTACGCCGGCGTGCCCACGAAGTGCCCGAACTGCGTCTCGAAGCTGCGCGAGTGCAGCGTGGTGTTCACGGCCTTCGCGATGCCGAAGTCGATGACCTTCACGTGGAAGGTCTCGGCGTCGCGGTAGACCAGGATGTTGCCGGGCTTGAGATCGCGGTGCACCACGCCCTTGGTGTGCGCGTGCTGGATCGCATCGCACACCTGGAGGAAGAGCCGTGCGCGGGCGCGCAGGTCGAGCCGCTCGGCATCGGCAAACTCATCGAGCGGCTTGCCCGGCACGAACTCCATCGCGAAGAACGGTTTGCCGTCCGGCAGCGCGCCGGCATCCCAGACCTTGGCAACGCCCGGGTGGTTCATCACCGCCATGGCCTGGCGCTCGGCCTCGAAACGTGCGACCAGGTCTTCCCGGTCGCTGCCCGAGCGCATGACCTTCAGCGCCACCTTGCGGCGCACAGGTTCGACCTGCTCGGCCAGATAGACCGCACCGAAGCCGCCTTCGCCCAAAAGTTGCAGGATCTGGTAGCGACCGACCGTCTGGCCGACCATCGACTCTGCGGCGCGCTTGCGCGGGGTGGCTGGCGCATCCTGCCACCCACCCGCAGGCGGCGGTTGTGTGGCGCCGGTGTCGGGTGCGCTCGGCGGCGTGGTGGCTCTGAAGTCCGGCCCCCGCGGCTCGCCGGGATCGGAACTGTCGATGGTGCGATCGTCGACGGAGGCGCTCACGCCCACATCGTACGGTCGCTCAGAGGATCAGCTGCCCCACTGTGACAGCAGCAGCGCAAGATCGTTTCCATCGATGATGCCATCGCCATTGATGTCGGCATCGGGTGCCGATGGAGTGCAGGCGATGATGAGCGTGCCGGGACCGACCACCGGGAATTGGGTGCTGGTCGCAGGTTTCAGTGGGCCGTAGGCAACGTAGTAGGTCTGGCACGCATCGCTGGCAAAGGTCAGTTCGCCAGCCGTGCCGAACGTGTCACTGCATGCGATCGGCGTGAGCGAACCGCAGGCTCCGGTGTAGACGACGAAGCCATAGGCGGCCGTGCCGGAGATCGAGGGCTGCACGCGCACCGTGGTCGAGCCGGTGCACGCATCGAGACGGAACCAGGTCGGGCTCCGGATCGTTGCAGGCACCCCGCAGATGTTGTTCAGGCCGATGTTGTTCTCGCTGCCTTCCGCCTGGTTGTTGACCGTGCTGTAGGCGTACGAGCCGGTGCCGAGGACCGGTGCGTCATCACAGGTCGACGGGCGCGTGAGCAGAACGCCGCCCACGATGTTGATCGTGTACGCGCCGCTCGCAGTCGAGGACCCGGTCCAGTCGCAGAGTTCGCCCGAGTTCACCGGCTGCAGGATCGCCGTCGTCGACGTGAAGCTGAAGTGCGGCGTCGGTTGCAGCGCGCGTGGGCAGGTCGTGGACACGACAGCGTTGTTGGTCACGGCCAGGTAGTGCGCGCCCGCCGCGAGCCCGGGAATGAGCACAGCGGTGCTCGATGTGTTGTGCAGGCGCGACCAGTTTGCCAGCGTCGACACATTGTCGTTGGCGGCGAGCGGGATGGCATCGATGCTCCCGTCCGCATTGACGACCTTCTTGAAGAGGAAGAGCCGGGTGTTGAAGGACGACCCCTGCGTGGTCACGTCGAATTGCGTGGGGCTCGACACGTAGATCTCGTAGAGATCCACGCTGTCGGGCAGCGCGCCCACCAGCGAGGTGGTGCCGGTGGAGCCGCTGATGCTCGTGACCGTTCCGCCGCTGGAATCGCTCGCCGCGACGGTCTTGGTCCGCATGGCGGTCGAGGGACTCGACCCGGCCTTGTCGGTGCTTCCTTCGCCCCAGGTCGGGCCGGCCAGGTCGCCGTCATCGGCCGCGGTCAGTGCTCCGAGCGTGGCTGCGAACGTGCAAGCGAGGACGAGCAATCGGTTCATCATGGTGTTCTCGGGAATCGGACGTTGGGTTCAGGTGCCCCACTGCGACAAGAGGATCGCGAGGTCACCACCGTCGATCAAGCCGTTGCCGTCGAGATCAGGATCGCTCGGCGGGCAGGCGGGCGGTGGCGCACAGGAGGTGTAGGCCTGCGACACGCAGAGGTTGTCCCAGCTTGAGTTGCAGCAGAAGGGGTCGATCGCGCACACCACGCTGCAGCACGTGATCGAGTCACAGGTCGGTGCGGCGTGCGGCGTGAAGCACGATCCAGTCCCGGCCACGCCGCACGACGGTCCATCCGGCGTGCAGGTGATGGTGATCGTGCCTGCGCTGGTCGGCGACGCACCCGAGACGCGACGCGCACCAAAGGCGACGTAATAGGTCTTGCACGGATCTGGATTCAGCGTGACCGTACTGCCGGTGCCGCCACCACTGCAGGCCCCGAGCGTGCCGCAGGCAACCGGCTCGAGGTCGCCGCATGAACCCTCATAGACCACCATCTGGTAGGTCGCAGTGGTGACCGTCGGGCAGACCGAGATCTGCACGGCCCCGTCGCAGGCGCCAAGTTCGAACCAGCTCGGATTGGCGATCCACGCACCGTTGTCGCTGCAGGTCGCGTCGAGGCCGATGCGGCTGGCCGAAGAGTCACTCGCGCCAGCGTTTCCGAAAGAGTAGACACCGCTACCAAGAATGATGGCACTTGAGCAGGCGCTCGATCGTGTCACCACCGTTCCACCGAACTCGATCTGGTAGTCGCCGCCATCGCCGAGATTGCTCCAATCGGCGAGCGTGTAGGTGGCCTGCGTCCCGGTCGGCAACACGACGGCCGTGGATCCTGGGTTGTAGGTGAACAAGGGGAGTGGATCGTTGTCGGGGTTCTTGAAGCCGATGGGCATGGCGCCGCTCTTGGCGACGGCGATGTAGTACGTGCCCGCAGTCAGCCCCGGGATGCTGGAGCCGACGAGCTTCGAGGTGCTTACGCCGCCGGATGGCGAATTGTCGTTCATCGCAATCGCCCGCGCTTCGGGCACACCATCGCTGCCGATGATCTTCCGAAAAAGGAAGATGGCGGTGTCGAAGGTCGATCCTTGGGTCGTGGCGAGGAACGAAGCGGGGGTCGTGATGGAGATCTCGTAGAGATCGATCAGGTCCTGTTGCAACAGTCCCGAATAGGTCCTGCCGTTGATGCGTGTCAGGGTGCTGCCCGAAGCCGAAGCCAAGGGTGATGAAACCTGCTGCGCCGTGGGTGCCGTGGCACCGGCATCCTTCGTGCCTCCTGCGCCATTGTCTTCCGGACCCTCGCCCCAGGTGGGGCCAGCGAGTTCTCCGTCCTGCGCGAACGCGGGCAGGACACAGAGCAGTGACATGATGAGTGCAGCACAACGCATGGAGCCTCCACGGGAATGACACCATCCGGGGCCACAGGCCTCGGGGGTGGGAGAGTCTCGCCGCGGATTGGTCGGATTCAAACGGACAAGCACTGAATATGCGTGGATTTACACACTTTCAGCCCATAATCACGTTCCCCAGCTGGCCAGGAG
>JASGCG010000178.1 GCA_030054235.1 Bacteroidia bacterium | reverse complement strand
CTCCGCCGCCATGCGCAGCGTGGGAGAAGCCGTCGCGCAGTCGATCGCGCTGCCGGATCGCCCCGCACGCGCGGCCATCCGCACGGGCCAGACCGTGCACGCGCACGCGCCAGTCCGGCTTGACCTGGCCGGCGGCTGGAGCGACACGCCACCGATCTGCAACGAAGTGGGCGGCACCGTGCTCAACGCCGCACTGCTCCTGCACGGCACGCACCCGATCAAGGTCGTGGCACGACTGACGGCCGAGCCCGTCATCACGATCCACAGCGTCGACCAAGGGCATGCCGTCACGATCCGCGACACGGCCACGGCGCTGGACTACGCGGATCCGCGCGAGTGGGATGCCCTGCCCAAGGCCGCGCTCGTGCTTGCGGGCATCGTGCCCAGCGATCCATCGCTCACGTTGCGCCGAACCCTGCAGCGCTTCGGCGGCGGCGTGAGCCTCACCATCTTCAGCGGCGTTCCCAAGGGCAGCGGGCTCGGTACCAGCAGCATCTTCGGTGCGACGATGCTCGCCGCCCTCTCCGCCATGGTCGGCGAAGACTTCTCCGCGCAGCGTGCCGATGCCGACCTTCGGCAACGCAAGCGCAGCGCGATTGAACGGCTCGTGGTGCGCACGAGCCTGCTCGAGCAGATGATCGGCACGCGCGGCGGCTGGCAGGACCAGGTCGGTGGCCTCGTCAGCGGCTTCAAGATCACGCGCACCGAACCTGGTCGCGACCAATGGCCAGCGGTCGAACGACTCGCGCTCAACCACAGCACGATCGACGCCTTCCACGAGCGCTCCGTCCTCGTCTACACGGGCCTTCAGCGCATGGCCAAGGACATCCTTGAGACGGTGGTCGGCGGTTGGCTCCTGCGCGATCCTCGTCGCGTCACCGCCGTGCACGGGCTCAAGCTCGGTGCTGAAGCCATGCGTTCGCACCTCCTTGCAGGCGATGTCGATGGCTTCGCCGAGCGCCTGGCCGAGTACTGGCGGCTCAAGCGCGTCATGGATCCGGCCAGCACCAACCAGGCGATCGAGGCGATGGTCGCGCCGGTCGAGCGCGAGCTCGCTGCATGGACCCTCGCCGGCGCTGGCGGCGGCGGCTTCATGCTGCTCGTGGCCAAGGATGCCCGTGCGGCGGCCCGGATCAGGGATCGGTGGCGTCGCCGCCCACCCGCCCCCGGTGCCCGCGAGGTGGCCCTGCAGGTCGCCCCGAGTGGCCTCGATGTAACGGTCCTATAATCGCCCTCCTCCCACTTCGCGAAACTTTTCACGAAGTCGCCACCCCCGCCGACCCTCGGGCTCGTGCCAATCGTCACGAACCCAGTCCTTCCTTGCCGATGCGATGGGGTCCGGTACACTCCGCCCCCTCAAAAACGCGGCACCCCACGGGGCCGCCCCCGTCCTGAACACGGAAGACACGAACCAATGAAGCTCTCATCGTTCATCGTTCCCGCCCTGGCGGCCTTCGCCGCCACTGCCTCGGCCATGGCCGGCGAGGCCGACCTCAAGCTGCCGGATGTCAACACCGTGACCTTCGGTGGTGACCTCACCGGCAAGCACCTCATGATGGGTGGCCTGGTGGTCGCCGTCCTGGGGGCCCTCTTCGGCCTGGTCCAGTACAAGCAAACCGTTGCCCTGCCTGCCCACAAGAGCATGCTGGCCGTCTCCAACATCATCTGGGAGACCTGCAAGAGCTACATCATCCAGCAGGGCAAGTACCTGTCGGTGCTGTGGATCCTGATCGCCGGCGCGATCATCTTCTACTTCGGCTACCTCGAGCACAAGAGCTTCCGTGACGTCACCGTCATCCTGCTCGCCTCGATCCTCGGCATCCTCGGCAGCTACGGCGTGTCGTGGTTCGGCATCCGCATCAACACGCAGGCCAACAGCCGCGCGGCGTTCGCCAGCCTCAAGGGCTACCCGCTGCCCGTGCTGGGCATCCCGCTCAAGTCGGGCATGTCGATCGGCATGCTGCTCGTGTCGGTCGAGCTCTTCTTCATGATCTGCATCCTCTGCTTCCTCCCGGCAGAGCTGGTCGGCCCCTCGTTCATCGGCTTCGCCATCGGCGAATCGCTCGGTGCATCGGCCCTGCGCATCTGCGGCGGCATCTTCACCAAGATCGCCGACATCGGCGCCGACCTGATGAAGATCGTCTTCAAGCTCCCCGAGGACGACCCGAAGAACCCCGGCGTGATCGCCGACTGCACCGGCGACAACGCGGGCGACTCGGTCGGCCCGACCGCCGACGGCTTCGAGACCTACGGCGTCACCGGCGTCGCCCTGATCGCGTTCCTTGCCTACTCGCTCGGCAACGAGGGCGCTGCCGGCGAGATGTGCGGCAAGCTCATCGTGTGGCTCTTCGCCATGCGCGCGCTGATGATCGTCACCTCGCTCGCGAGCTACTTCATCAACGAGACCATCAGCAAGGCCAAGTACGCCAACCTGAAGGACTTCCACGAGGAAGCCCCGCTCACCTGGCTCGTCTGGATCACCTCGATCATCTCGATCATCGTGACCTTCATCGCCAGCAAGTGGCTGCTCGGCGGCATCGAGTACAACGGCCAGAAGCTCGAGAGTCTCTGGTGGGCGCTCAGCATGATCATCAGCTGCGGCACCATCGCCGGCGCGCTGATCCCCGAGTTCACCAAGGTCTTCACCTCGACCAACTCGGGCCACGTCGACGAGGTCGTGAACGCCAGCAAGCAGGGTGGCGCGTCGCTCAACATCCTGTCGGGCTTCGTCGCCGGCAACTTCTCGGCCTTCTGGAAGGGCCTCGTCATCGCCGGTCTCATGGCGATCGGCTGGTACTTCTCGACGAACAAGGACGTCGCGGCGCTCATGCCCGAGGCGTACTCGTTCGCCGGCCCGATCTTTGCCTTCGGCCTCATCGCCTTCGGCTTCCTCGGCATGGGCCCCGTCACCATCGCGGTCGACAGCTTCGGCCCGGTGACCGACAACGCCCAGTCGGTGTACGAGCTGAGCCGCATCGAGGCCCAGCCCGGCATCAAGGACGAGATCAAGCGCGACTTCGGCTTCACCCCCGACTTCGAGAGCGCGAAGTACACCCTCGAGAAGGGTGACGGCGCCGGCAACACCTTCAAGGCCACCGCGAAGCCCGTGCTCATCGGCACCGCCGTCGTCGGTGCGACCACGATGGTGTTCGGCATCATCCTGGCACTGATCAAGTCGGTTGCCCCTGCCGATGCCACGGTCGCCCAGCTCAAGGAAGCCTCGACCTTCGTGATCGGCAAGCTCTCGATCGTGACCCCCGAGATCCTCCTGGGCCTCCTCATTGGCGGCGCAGTGATCTACTGGTTCACCGGCGCGGCCACGCAGGCCGTCGTCACGGGCGCCTACCGCGCGGTGGTGTTCATCAAGGAGAACATCAACCTCGACAAGGCCGAGGCCAGCATTGACGACGCCAAGAAGGTCGTCGAGATCTGCACCGTCTACGCGCAGAAGGGCATGACGAACATCTTCATGGTCGTCTTCTTCTTCGCGCTGGGCCTGCCGTTCTTCGACCCCTACTTCTTCATCGGCTACCTCGTCGCCATGGCCTTCTTCGGCCTCTACCAGGCCATCTTCATGGCCAACGCCGGCGGCGCCTGGGACAACGCCAAGAAGATCGTCGAAGTGAACCTGCGCGCCAAGGGAACCGACCTGCACGCGGCGACCGTCGTCGGCGACACCGTCGGCGACCCCTTCAAGGACACCAGCTCGGTGGCCCTGAACCCCGTCATCAAGTTCACGACCCTCTTCGGCCTCCTGGCCGTCGAGATCGCGATCGCGATGAAGGACCACCCCGCCAAGATGTGGATCGGCGTGGGCTGCAGCCTGATCGCCTGCTTCTTCGTGTGGCGCAGCTTCTACGGCATGCGCATCCCGACCGACGCGAAGTGATCGCGCCGGAGCAACCTGCCTGACCTTGAAGGCCGCCCCCATGGGCGGCCTTCTTTCGTTTGGGCCAACGCGCCGTCCCTATACTCCTTCCGTGCGTGCCGCCCTGCTTGTCGCCCTTGCCTGCGTCGTCCTCCCCGAGGCCGACGCCGCGTCGGGCGGCATGCTGCGCGAGGCCGGTGCGTGGCTCGCCAGCAACGGCGCGCTGGCGATCTTCATCGCGTTCGTCCTCTGCGGCATCGGCCTGCACCTGAGCGAGGACTTCATCCTGATCCCCGCCGGGATCGGCACGGTCACTGCAGCCGGCACCGTCGACTGGCCGCTCTTTACCGAGTACGGCATCGCGGCATGGTTGGGCATCATCGTGGGCGACGTCTGCTGGGTCTGGATGTGCCGGCACTTCGGGGCGCGGCTCATCGGCAGCCGGCGAGTCCTCAA
>JASGCG010000177.1 GCA_030054235.1 Bacteroidia bacterium | reverse complement strand
GGAATCGTCGGGGATCAGCCCCAGCCACCGAGCAGGATGCCGAGGTCGGCGCCATCGGTGGTGCCATCACCATTGATGTCGCCGGCAGCCGTGCCCCACGCACCCAGAAGGATGCCCAGGTCAGCGCCGTCGACCACGCCGTCGTCGTTCAGGTCGGACGGGTTCGACGGTGCGCTTGGCGCCTGGATCGACGCCGTGACCGAGTTCGGATCGCCAGCGGCACCCGGACGGAAGAGCCCGATCGTCGCATTCGCGCTGGCCGGGGCGACGTTGGCGTCGAACCAGAAGTTGTAGAGCGTGGCGAAGCGCAGGGCGTTGCCGTTGGCGCTCACCGCGAAGTCGCCACCGGTCCAGGTGACGCTGCCGCCCGACACCGAGTTGGTCCAGTCGGCCGCCGCATACGGGTCGCCCGAGTGGTAGTCGATGTCCTTGAAGCCGACGTTGGTGATGGTCGCACCTGCCGGCACCGGCACCGAGAACGAACGGCCCGAACGGTGGGAATTGAGGTTGTGGACCGCGTACTCGTAGCGCCACTGGCCGTTGCCGAGGTCGCGCGCCTTGCTCGAGACGATGAACCGCCCATCGCCCTGCGCATCGGCGAACGACTGGGTCACGGTCGGGTCGCTGGTCTTCCAGGCCTCGATCGCGGCCTTCTGCTGGATCGTGGCGCCGGTGAGCGTGAGCGTGTACGCACCGCTCGAGATCGCTCCGACGGTGACCTGCCGGTACGACGCGTTGTTGTTGTCGTTGTTCGCGGCGGCATCCTGCGGGTGGATGTAGTGGCCTTCGACGAAGTACACGGCACCGGCGTTTTGGGCCGGGTCGAGGTCCGACGCCTTCACGGCCAGGCGACGGCCGTAGGTCGACGGCGCCGGCGGCATGCCGACGTTGTAGTTGCCGGGGAATGTGCCGGTGTGCGCGTTGATCTCGCTGCGCGTTCCCAGGCCCGACTGGCCACCGTTGAGGCCCGACGAGTAGGGATCCGAGCAGCCGATGCCCAGGTAGTTGCCGGTGCTCGAGGCCTGGCAGCTGCCGCAGAGCGTGCCCTGCAGCGCGGTGAAGCCGTGCTTGCCCCAGCTCATGCCGATCTGCTCGATCTTGCCGCCCTTGAGGCGATACATGTTCATGGGGATGAACGGGTGCCGGCTGTCAGGGCTGGCGAACCACTCGAGCTGCGCGTTGCCGATGTTGCAGCTGGTCGTACCAATGGCATATGCCATATAGCTCACACCATTGATCGTGCCGGCGCCGTACTTCGAGATGTCGGGGATTGCGCCCACGATCACGTCGGGACTGCCCGACCCACCGCCGCCGCCACCACCGCCGCCGGTGCTGCTGGCCGCAACGTTCAGGCTGCCCGCACCACCATCGGCGCTGCCGTATCCACCGACGACCACGATGTAGCTCGTACCGGCCGTGAGCGAGGCCGTGACCGTGCTCTGGTAGTTGCACGCATCGTCGTTGCAGGCCACCACACCGTTGGCGGTGTTGCAGGAGTTGAGTATCACCAGACGCGTGTCCCACGCCGTGCCGTTGCAGGTCGAGAAGTCGTAGTTGCCGGTCGTCGGCGGGGTGAAGCTCCAGTAGGCGCTCTTGTAGACCGTGTGGGCCCCCGAGCAGCTGCTGCTGGGCACGTTCAGGTTCACCGTGGCGCCGGACGTGTCGAACGCGTTGTCGCCCAACGCGAGCGTGGTGGCCGTGCCGCATGTGAACGACGGCGGCAGCACGAACATGGGCACAGCTTCGGAGTGCATCTGGCCGAGCACCAAGGCCAGTCCGGAACCCGTCAGGACGCCCGCGAGGGTGGTGATCTTCATGGGAGGGAATCTAACGCGGATCACATCGGATCCAAGCACGTTCCGGGCATGATTCCGCGGTTCGGCCGTACTCGAATACCCTGAGGCGGGAGCATGATCCGACCGACAACGCATCCTCGAGCCTTCACGCTGATCGAGATCCTGGTCGTGATCGGGATCGTCGTCATCTTGCTCGGTCTGCTGATCCCTGCCATCGGCATGATCACAGCCTCGGCGCGCGCCACGCGAAGCGTGTCCAACCTGCGCAGCTTCGGCACGGCGTTCGGGACCTTCGCCGCGCAGCGCAAGGATCGCATTCCTTGGGAGGGCGAGAAGAACACCGCCGGCATCGCGAACAACCTCGCCGAGCCGAACTTCTGGGCCAATGCGCTGGGGCCGTTGATGGACTCGGATCGCTACGCGGCACTCGTCGAGGATGCGTTCCGTGAACAGCGTGATGTCGCCAGCTGGGCGGGCGCGAACACGGTGTGGGCCGATCCGTCCGCGACGAGCGAGTCGGGGACGCCATGGGAGTTCGGCGAAGCGGGACCCGAGGGCGTGAAGCGCCAGTTCTGGTTCGGCTACGTCATGAACATCCGGCTGAACAACGTCTTCCTGCAGAAACTCGGCCTGCCGGACACGAATCGCACGCTCATGAGCCACGCCCACATCAGCAAGGCCGATCGGACGGTGCTCATGCTCGAGCTCCGCGGCCGTCCGCAGGAACTGCCGCCGAACGACCCGCACTTCACGCGCAACCTCGATCGATCGCAGTGCAGCTGGAAGCGATTCGCGGCGAGGCACTTCGAAGGCGGTCACCTGCTCTTCGCCGATGGCCACGCGGAGTGGGCCCTGAACCGCGAGGTCACTACCAACGCACAGGGCAGCCGCGATCCGCTCACGCCCGACGGCGACTGGAACACCGAGAAGTTCATCTTCGAGCCGCAGGGA
The DNA here is from genome assembly GCA_030054235.1 of Bacteroidia bacterium. Lineage (GTDB taxonomy): Bacteria > Planctomycetota > Phycisphaerae > Phycisphaerales > SM1A02 > SYIB01. The sequence continues at coordinate 1,586 of JASGCG010000177.1, read as the reverse complement.
CCGGCGAGGAACTGAGCGACGCGCCGCGGCGGTCCGCTCAGGCGTCCGGGGCTTTCTTCGTCACGGGTTCCTTGGGTGCCACCACCGGCGGGAAGCCGTTCAGCTGGCGCCAAACTTCCTGCCACAGCGGGACCGTGCGAAGCAGCACCCACGCCTTCACGCGCACTCCCTGACGCAAGTACTGCGTGTCGGGCCATGGTGCATCGGCGGGATCGGGACGGATCACGATGCGGAACCTGCCAGCGCCGTCATCGACCGCATCGATCGAGATCACCTCGCCGCCGAAGGTGCCCACGGCCACGCTCGGCCAGCCCACGAACTGCACCGCCGGCCAACCTTCGAATTGCAGGCGCACCCGGCTGCCGACGCCGGAGCCGGATGCACTGCCGCGCGGCGCGATCAGCGGCATATCCATCCCATCGATCCACGCCTCGACGAAGCGCTCCTCGGTCTGCGGGATCAGCACGCAGATCGGCGAGCCGGGCTTGAGGTAGGCGCCCTCGGTTGCAGCTACGTTCAGCACGATGCCGTCGCGCGGAGCAAGCACCACCTGCTGCTCGCTCTTGCTGATCTGGATATCGACGGCCGCGATGTCGCGGGTCGCGGCGGCGAGATCGGCCTCCGCGAGACCACGGCTGGCCTTCGTGCTCGAGATGGTCGCGTCGTAGTCACGCGCGGTGCGCTCGAGCACGGCCTTTGCCGCCGCGAGGTTGGCACGCGCGCTGTCAAGGGCGAGCTTCGTGAGTTCCCAGTCGCGGCGCGAGATGTCGCCGGTCGACAGCAGCTGCTCCATGCGGCGTGCATTGATCTCGTTCGTCTCGACCACGAACTGCTCGGCATTGACCCGCTGCTGGGCCGCGTCGACCGCCTGTGGCTTGGCCAGTTCCTGGCTCTCGATCTGCAGGTCGAGGTCGATGATGCGCTGCGCCGCCGCAGCCTTGCGCGCCACGGCTGCATCGTGCTGCAGCCGGAGGTTCAGCAGCAGGTTGGGATCGTTGTCCTGAATCTCGGCGATCACATCGCCCTGCCGGACCGGCTGGTTCTCGACGACGTTCAATCGGCGCACGCGACCCTCGACTGGCGCCTCGACGTTGGCGCGCCGGTCCAGCGGGTTGAAGGCGATCACGCGACCGCCGCCGCGCACCGACTGCTGCCATGGCACGATCACCAGCGACAGCGCGAGCAGGACGGACAGCAACGCAAGCAGGCGCGCGAGCAGGCGCGAGCGCCGGGCGTTGCCCGCCATCGCGAGCACCGGCATCGGCGGCGGCTGCAGCGGCATCGGATCATGCATGGGTGGTGTCCTGGGCATGGTGCACATCGACCGTGCGCTGCGCGCAGGCCGCGACCCGCGGGTCGGTGGTGGCGATCACCACCGTCCACGGGCGATCATTCGACAGCAGCGCCGCGGCGAGCGCCTCGCGCGTGCTGTCGTGGCCGTCGAGAAGCCCGTCAACGAGCAGCAGCGACGGCCGCTGAACGATGGCGCGCGCCGCAAGCAATCGATCGGATTCGCTCTCAGAAAGGGGGAATCCGCCCGTCACCAGCGGCGTGCGGAGCCCAAGCGGAAGGCTTCGGACCACGGC
>JASGCG010000176.1 GCA_030054235.1 Bacteroidia bacterium | reverse complement strand
AGGGCGGCTTGGACATCGGGAGCACGGCGCGCACCGCCTCGTACAGCGCGTTCGGCAGGTCCATGGTGACCCACGCGGGCGTCGGGGCGACGCAGCCGAGCAGGTCGCCCTCGGGCGCCGCGTCCGGAAGCAGTGCCGCCTGGGCACGCGCTGCGTCGAGCATGGCGCGAGCCTCGTCCGGCAAGCTCGATGCGTCGAAGGCCAGGTCGGGATTCAGGATGTTGCGGATGCCGACCGAGCGGTCCATGGCCTCGCGTGCCACGGCGAAGACCTCGTGCCGGAACGACAGGGGATCCTCACCCTTGGCGACGCGCGCACGAAACTGCGCGGTGCGCTCGCGCAGCTCCGCATCGGTCAGGGCGCGGATCGAGGGCTCCAGCGCATTCACCTGGTCGACGATGCGCAGGTAGCGCTTGACCATGCGCTGGTTGCGGGTGCCGAAGAGCGAACGCATGACGGAGCTGATGACGGGAACGGCCATGGTGGGTCCTTTGGTGTGTTCGTGGGCCGCGTCGCACGGCGACGGGCTCACGGGTTCGTGATGTTCGGGAAGACGAGGGCTCGACGCGCGAAGGCACTCAGGCCATCGGCGGAGGCATCGGGCCGCGGCCTTGGTCGACCGAAGCCACCGCGCGACCTGCGGTCACGCTGGGGCAGGTGCCGCGTGGAGCGGCCACGCAAGCGACACTGGACGGACTCGATGCGCGGGATGGCGCTCGTACCGTGCCTGAGCCATCGACGATCACGGCAGCATCCGGCCGCGCCGTCGCCATCGGCACGGCCCCGCTCGCTGCGGCGAGCGTGAGCACGAGCACCAAGACTTGGATGAGCGCAGCGGTGACCACGGACACGTAGTGTGGCGTCTCCCTGTCCGTCGTGCAACCGCCCTGAGCGGGTTATGAAGCGACCGCTTGGACCATGCGCCCGTAGTCAGGGCGATCACCTGCCGTGCGGTGGCGGAATTCTGCCTCGATCCGCCCACGATGGACCACGAAGACGCCGGGCATCTGCAGCGGATCGCCGATGGGCTGACCCGCGCCGTGACCCTTGGCCAACGCATGCGTGCCTCGCCACCACACCATCGGTCCGAACAGCCCGGCGAACGAACCGCGGGTGAGGCCGAACGCTGCATGGATGCGGCGTCGCGGATCGCTCACGCGGTGCCAGTGCCCCGCACCGTGCGCCGCGAGGAAGCCAGCGGCCTCTGACTCGGTCGCCATGTGCACCACGACGATGCTCACGCCGCGACGGCGGAGCTCTGCTTCGCCACGGACGAGGTCGGCGATCGTCTCGCGGCAGAACGTGCAGCCAAAGTGACGAAGGAAGACCACCATCAGTCGCTCGGATCGGCTCAGCTCGATGAGATTCGTTCCATGCTGGTCCACCGCAATCGCCATGGCCTCGCCCCGGGTCAGCACGGGCAGGTGGGGGTCGTCCTGCGTCGAGGTCCGCCACGCATCGCGCAGCACGAGCCCGAACGGGATCCACCACAGCAGGTCGTTGGTCAGGATGGTCCAGCCGAAGCTCCAGGGGATCTCCCCGCGGCTGGCGCACCACACAAACCCGATGGGACCGAAGATCTTGCCGAGCAGGCCCACGAGGGTGATCGGCCAGTGACGGATGGGATCAAGGCTCGCGCACAGGTAGCCCACGCCGAACACCCCGATCACCATGCCGAGGCATTGCCAGATGCCACGGGCGGGCCCCTCGAAGGGCTCCATCCCGGCCAAGCGGGGCATGAGGTCGGGCAGCAGCACCACGACCGCGCCCCAGACGAGGTTGTAGAACCCGGCGGCCAGCAGCCAGCGACGATGCCCGATCGAGCTTTGGACAGAAGGAACCACGGTATGGCTTCGCTAGGATGGCCCCGTTGGATTCCGGCCCAGTAGCTCAGCGGTCCAGAGCAGTCGACTCATAATCGATACGACCTCGGTTCGAATCCGAGCTGGGCTACTACGCTTGTCTCCCATGCAGCGCATGACGCAACGCCTTCAGCACGATCGGGCCGCCGGCCGCGGCAGTCTGATGCCGTTCGTGACCGCCGGCTCGCCATCGCTGGAGGCCACGGTGGCCACGATCAAGGCGCTCGATGGGCTCGGGGTCGCAGCCATCGAAGTTGGCTTTCCCTTTAGCGATCCCATCGCGGATGGACCTGTCATTGCGGCCAGCATGGACCGGGCCCTTCGCTCGGGAACGACCGTTGCAGGCACGATGAACGCCATCAAGGCCATCCGACCACAGGTGGCATGCGGACTCATCGCCATGGTGTCCATGAGCATCGTCCACCGCCACGGCGGGGCTGCGTTCGTTCGCCAAGCACACGAGGCTGGCTTCGATGCCCTGATCGTGCCGGACATGGATGTCGACGCGGCCGATCAGGTCCTTGAGTCGGTGGATGCACTCGGCATGGGCTTGGCGCTGCTGGTGGCACCAACCTCGGCGCCTGAACGGATCCGGTCGATCACCGCGCGGTGCCGCGGCTTCGTCTACGCGCTCGCGCGGGCCGGGTTGACCGGCACGAGCGATGCGCCGCCTGATGTTGCGGGCACCGTTGCTGCTCTGCGTGCCCAGACCCAGCTGCCCATCGCCGTTGGCTTTGGAATTTCGACCGCCGAGCATGTGCGCCTGGTGATCCGCGACGCCGACGCCGCGATCGTGGGCAGCGCGCTGGTACGCACCATGGAAGGAGACCCGGCCACGGCCCACGAGCGGGCGAGTGCCTTCATTCGACCCATGATCGACGCGTGCCACGCAGCGCGGGAGTGAGCGCACCGCTGCGCGCGGAACTCAGTACCGCCGCATGACCCCGATGACGATGCCCTGCACCTGGCACTCATCGACGATGATCGGTTCAAACTCGGGATTGGCAGGCTGCAGGCGAATGCGGCCATCGCGCTCGCGGAAGAAGGTCTTCAGGGTGGTTTCGCCGTTGGGAAGCAGCGCCACCACACGGTCGCCGTTGCGAGCCGTCGAACGGCGCTCGACGATGACGTAGTCGCCATCGAGGATGCTCTCGTCCTTCATGCTCATGCCCTCGACCTGCAGCGCGAACATTTCGTTGTGCCGCCCGCGTGCTGGACCGAACACCTGACCCAGGCTGAGGGTCTCATCCTGCTCGAACTTCTCGACCGGATGTCCGGCAGCGATGCGGCCCAGCAGGGGAAGCGTCAGCGCATCGCTCGATGGTGCAACACGAGCTGCCGGCGTTTCATCGTCGACCGTCAGCGCCAAAGAGCGCGCCTTGTTCGGATTGCGCGAGAGCACGCCCTTCTCCACGAGCGCCTGGACATGCTCGAACACCGTGACCTTGCTGACGCCGAGTTCGTCGGCCAGCTCCTGCATCGTTGGGGAATAGCCCCGGTCGTTCCGCCATTGACGGACCAGGTCGTAGATGCGCAGTTGCTTGGGGGTGAGGTTCATGGTGGTTTCCTGAAGCGTGCGTTCGAGCGGACACGGGAACGGGAATCGGTTGAAGCGGCAGTTCGATGCGCGTGAGACCGAGAAGGTCATCAAGCCAGTCGATGGGTTGGAGCGCGACACGAAGGGCACCACGCCATCCACGGAGCGGCCCGGGCACCGCATCGTGCTGGCGCGCGGGCGCACCGAAGATCGCGTTGATCACCGCCGCCGCGCGTCGAAGGGCAAGCCCCGAACCTGTGCAGGGTTCATCGAGCACGGTGGGCTGCTCGGTCGACTCATCCGCAGGAGCTGGCGGGTTCACCGGTGCCCGGCGATGGCTGATGACGGCCAAGCCATCATCCTGTTCCACCACGTAGCGGGTGAAGTCGCCACCAGGCCCAAGCTGCACCAACGGTGCTGCGGCGCGGCTGCGCATGGCGTGGACTTCGTCAGGGGTGAGAATGGTCATGGAGGAGTGCATCGGCCAGGTCCTTTCGTGGACCCGAACTTTTGTTCGGGATATGGTAGGGAACGTTCGGGCCGTCCGTGCGTGACGGGCCGTGCGATAGTTTTCCCGGCATGGCTCCCTCGCCCCTTGCCCCCCCGAACCCGCTTTCCGGCACCAATGCGGGGTGGCAGTTGGATCCCGCGATCGTCTTCCTGAACCACGGCTCCTTCGGCAGCCTGCCCGTGGCGGTCGCAGAGGCCGCTGAGCGCCATCGGCGGTTCATCGAGGCCCAGCCGATCGCCCGGCTGGGACGGGGCGTGGCGGACCTGCTCAAGGCCCCCAAGGAGGCGCTGGGGTGCCTGCTCGGCGCACCGCCGGAGCGGATTGGCTTGGTCGAGAACGCCACGGCCGGCATCGCTGCCGTGCTGCGCAACGTCGCCTGGACCCCGGGTGACGAGGTCGTCACCACCGGTCACGTGTACGGCGCGGTCCGGCAGGCG
>JASGCG010000004.1 GCA_030054235.1 Bacteroidia bacterium | reverse complement strand
CGTACCCGCACTGCAGATGATCTCGAAGCCCATGCCGTGCAGGGACCGAGCGAGATCGATGGTGGCAGGCTTGTCCGACTCCCGAACGCTGAGGAAGACACCACCCGACTCCGGCAGCCGTATCCCGGCGCCCATAAGAGCCTTGGCGAACGCAACCGGCAGGTCGCGATCGGCGCCCATGACCTCGCCGGTCGATCGCATCTCGGGACCGAGCACGATGTCGACGCCAAGGAACTTCGCGAACGGGAAGACGCTCTCCTTCACGGCATAGAAGCCCGTGTCGTGGACCTCCACCGCGCCGAGCTGCGCGAGGCTCGCGCCCATCATCACGCGCGCGGCGTGACGCGGCCACGGGATCCCCTTGGCCTTGCTCACGAACGGCGCCGTGCGGCTGGCGCGCGGATTCACCTCCAGCACGTAGATCGTGCCGTCCTTGTAGGCCATCTGCACGTTCATCAGGCCGCGTACGCGGAGTTCGCGGGCCATGGCCCGTGCCTGCCGACGCACCTCGTCAACCACGCTCGGCGGCAGCGAGTAGGGCGGGATCGTGCAGGTGCTGTCACCGGAGTGGATGCCCGCTTCCTCGATGTGCTCCATCACGCCGCAGACGAGCGCCTGCGGGGCATCGTCGGCATGCGCGACCTGCCGGCTGCGGCTTGCGTCATCGGGCGAGAAGTCGGCGATCACGTCGACGTCGATCTCGATCGCGTCGGAGAGGAAGCGATCGATGAGGACAGGGCGATCCGCGAGTTCACTCACGTCGACGGCCTCGCTCATGTAGCGGCGCAGCGCGGTCTCGTCGAAGCAGGTTTCCATGCCGCGGCCACCGAGCACGTAGCTCGGGCGAACGAGCACCGGGTAGCCGATCGTGTCGGCGATCGCGACGGCCTCGGTCATGCTGCGCGCGATGCCCGACGGCGGTTGGCGCAGGCCGAGCCGGTCGATCATCGCCTTGAACCGGTCGCGGTCCTCGGCGAGGTCGATGGAGTCGATGCCCGTGCCGATGAGCGGCACGCCAGCCTTGTGAAGGCCGTGCGCGAGGTTCAGCGGCGTCTGGCCGCCGAACTGCACGATGCACCCCGCGACGCCTCCGGTGCGCGACGGCACGTCGATGCCGCCGCCATTGAGCCGCTCGACGATGTTGAGCACGTCCTCGAGCGTGAGGGGCTCGAAGAAGAGCAGGTCGCTCGTGTCGAAGTCCGTGCTGACGGTCTCGGGATTCGAGTTCACCATCACGCTCTCGAAGCCCATGTCCTCGCAGGCGAACGCGGCTTGGCAGCAGCAGTAGTCGAACTCGATGCCCTGGCCGATGCGGTTTGGGCCGCCGCCGAGGATGACGACCTTCTTGCGGTCGCTCACGCGGATCTCGTCATCCACGCGCACGGGCGCACCGGGCGAGGCGCTGAAGCCCGACTCGTACGTGCTGTAGTAGTAGGGCGTGGCGGCCTCGAACTCGGCCGCGCAGGTGTCGACGAGCTTGTAGGCCGGCTCGATGCCGAGCGACTTCCGGTGCGCACGGACGGCCAGCACGGTGTCGGGCGTGATGTCGCCGAGGTAGACCTGCGCGAGCTGGGCGTCGCTGTAGCCCATCTGCTTCGCCATCAGCAGCGTCTCGCGCGGCAGCGCCGCGAGCGACGGGAACGCAAGCAGCGTGTCCTCGAACTCGACGAGCTGCGCGAGCTGGTCCACGAACCACGGGTCGTAGCCCGTGAGCGCGCAGACCTGCTGCGCAGGCATGCCCTCCTTGAGGGCGTAGCGCACGAAGTACAGGCGGCCCTGGCCGGGCACGCTCAGCTTGCGGTGGAGCGTCTCGGGCGGGATCGGCCACGCGAGCTTGCTGCCGTCGGCCATCTCGAGCCCCGCGAGCGCATCGGTGGGCATGCCCTTCCCGAACGGCACGCCCGCGGCCTTGGCGGCGCGCCACGCGGCGAGCCACTTGTCATTGCGATCGAGGCCGAAGCCGAAGCGCTTGACCTCCATGCTGCGGATCGCCTTCTGCAGCGCTTCCTTGAAGGTGCGGCCCATGGCCATGCCCTCGCCCACCGACTTCATCTGCGTGGTCAGCGTCTCGTCGGCCTCGGGGAACTTCTCGAAGGTCCAGCGCGGGATCTTCACCACCACGTAGTCGATGCTCGGCTCGAAGCACGCGCTGGTGGTTCCCGTGATGTCGTTGCGGAGCTCGTCGAGCGAGTAGCCGACCGCAAGCTTCGCCGCGATGCGCGCGATCGGGAAGCCCGTCGCCTTGCTGGCGAGGGCGCTCGAGCGCGAGACGCGCGGGTTCATCTCGACGATGACCATCTCGCCATCCTTCGGGTTCACCGCGAACTGCACGTTGCTGCCGCCGGTCTCGACGCCGACGGCGCGCATGATCGCGAACGCCGCGTCGCGCATGCGCTGGTACTCCTTGTCGGTCAGCGTCTGGATAGGCGCGACGGTGATCGAGTCGCCCGTGTGCACGCCCATCGCATCGATGTTCTCGATGCCGCAGACGATGATGCAGTTGTCGTTGCGGTCGCGCACGACCTCGAGCTCGTACTCCTTCCAGCCAAGCACCGACTGGTCGATCAGCACCTGGCCGATCATGCTGGCAGCAAGGCCGCGCCGCATGATCTCGTCGAACTCCTCGCGGTTGTAGGCGATGCCGCCGCCGGTGCCGCCGAGCGTGAACGCCGGTCGGATGATCGCAGGCAGGCCGATCTCCTCGAGGAACGCGCGGCCCTCCTCGAGCGTGGTCACGGTGCGTGCCTTCGGCTGCCGCAGGCCGAGGCCCTCGACGATGCGGCGGAACGCCTCGCGGTCCTCGGCGCGGTGGATGATCTGGCGATCGGCGCCGATCATCGCAATGCCATGGCGCTGGAGGATGCCGCGGTCGAAGAGCGCGCAGGCGCAGTTCAGCGCGGTCTGGCCGCCGAGCGTGGGCAGCACGGCATCGATCGGCGTACCAAGCGCCTTCTCCTTCTCGATGATCCGCTCCACCGCTTCCGGCGTGATCGGCTCGATGTAGGTGCGGTCACTGAAGCCCGGGTCCGTCATGATGGTCGCGGGGTTCGAGTTCACGAGCACCACGCGATAGCCCTCTTCACGCAGGGCCTTGCACGCCTGCGTGCCCGAGTAGTCGAACTCGCAGCCCTGGCCGATGACGATGGGGCCGCTGCCGATGATCAGGATGGTGGAGATGTCGTCGCGTCGTGGCATGGTGGGGACCTCAGGGCAAAATCGGGGCGAGGATAGCGCAACGGACCGGCGTCATAATGCCTGTGCATGACCGCCGCCGACGCTGCGACCGCGCAACCCCTGATCACGGTCACGAGCACGGCCGTGATGCTGGCCGCGTTGGGCTGGGTCCTCTTCTGGTGCGGGATTTGGGGGTGGTTCCTGCCGGCAGGGCGACGTCGGCTGGATGCTGACGACGCGAGCGCCTTCTTCGCCCAGCTCGGCTGGCTCTGGACGCGGCGCGTGCACGGCTACCGGATCGAGGGCTTCACGCCCGAGGCACGGGCGCTCCTGGATGACCCCGCATCCGGTCCGGTCATCGTCGTCTGCAATCACGCCGCAGGGGTCGATCCGATCCTGGTCCAGCTCTCGATGCGCCGGCGACTGCGTTGGTTCATGGCCGCGGAGCAGATGGTCGGTGCGCTCGGCTGGTTCTGGCGGCTGCAGCAGGTGATCCCGGTCCACTACGACCGGCGCGACACGCAATCCTTGCTGGCAGCGATGACGCACCTGCGGGCAGGCGGCGCGCTGGGTGTGTTCCCAGAGGGCGGCATCGCGCGACCGCACGGGCAGGTCTATCGATTCATGCCGGGGTTCGCGTCGCTGGCCGCCAAGGGCAAGGCACGGGTCGTGGTGCTGTCGCTGCGTGGCATCCCGGCGAACGCCGGCGTGATGCGGAGCCTGCTCGTGCCGTGCACCGCCACGTTGCGACTGCTGGCCATCGTGGATCCGCCCCATGCCGCCGAGATCGATGCCTTCACCGAGCGCGTGCGCGCGATGATCGCCGCGGACTTGGGGCTGCCGCTGGCTGACCGCCATCTCGATCACATCGAGGCGCGGCTCGCGCAGCACACAGCAGCCCCGTCACGATGACTTGAATCGGAAGGCCGCGGTGACGACGGCGTCGGCGGTCGCCAGCGCGGGCTCGGCATCGAGCGCACGATCGACGAGGTCGCGCGCACCCGCGCGGCTCTCGCCCAGCTGAACCAGGATCGCCACCGCATCAAGCGCAAGCTGTCCGGCGGCGGCGGGCACGACATCCTTCGCACCGGCAACCGGAGTGCCGAGCTCGAGGAACGGCCCCATCTTGTCCTTCAGGTCCACCACGATGGTCTCAGCGGTCTTGCGCCCGATCTCGGGCAGGCTCGTGAGCAGGGCCAAGTTGCGATCGACGATGGCCTGCGCGACCTGTCCGAACGGCAGTTGCAGCGCACGGAGCGCCTTGCGGTTGCCGATCCCCTTCACGGTCGTGAGCAGCTCGAAGAACTCGCGATCACGCACGGTCCGGAACCCGATGAGCCGGGGCCAGAAGCTGCTGCCCTGTCCCTGCGATTCGAGGTAGTGCAGCGTCACGAATTCCAGTTCGTTGCCCACGGCACCCGCCAGGCGCATCTGGTCGGCAGCTGGCACGAGCACCTCGTAGCTGACGGCGCCGCATCGCACGAGCGCGATGCCATCATGGAGTTCCTCGAGCGTGCCGTGCAATCGCGCGATCATGCCCGGAGCGTACCGGGCAACCGCGTAGGATCCCGCGCATGGCGCGATACGCAATGATCATGGCAGGCGGCAGCGGAACGCGGCTCTGGCCGATGAGCCGCTCAGCGATGCCGAAGCAGCTCGTTCCCTTCATCGACGGCCGAAGCCTGCTGGAGATCGCCGGTGAGCGGATCGCGGGACTCGTTCCGGCGGAACGAAGGCTCGTGTGCGCGGCCGATGCCTACCGGGAGCTCGTCCTTGCCGCGGTGCCCGGGCTTGAAGCCCGCAACGTCCTCGGCGAACCGATCGGTCGCGACACGCTGAACGCCGTTGGCTTCACGGCGGCGGTGCTGGCCGCGCGCGATCACGATGCCATCTTCTGCGTGCTGACCGCCGATCACCTCATCACGCCACAGGCGACGTTTGAAGCGTGCATGCAGACCGGCTTTGCACTGGTCGAGGCCGACCCAACGAGGTTCGCAACGTTCGCGATCACGCCGACCCATCCAGCGACCGGGTACGGCTACGTCGAGTACGGCGACGCGGTGCCGGGCTTCGCGCCGGCCGTCCACTGCAAACGCTTCGTCGAGAAGCCCGGCATCAAGACCGCACAGGAGTACGTGGCCAGCGGCCGCTTCGGCTGGAACAGCGGCATGTTCGTGCTCCATGCCAGGACCGTGCTCGACGCGATCGCACGGTTCCGCCCCGACAACCACGCCGGGCTCATGCGGATCCACGATGCCGCCGCGCGGGGTACCGACCCCGCTCGCACCGTCGCGGAGGTCTATCCGAGCCTGCCGAAGGTGAGCGTTGACGTGGCGCTCATGGAGCCCGCGAGCGTGGACGCCTCGCTGTCAGTCTGCACCGTGCCGATGCCGGTCGACTGGAAGGACGTGGGGTCGTGGCCGAGCTGGGGGTCGACGCTGGCGGCCGATGAGGCGGGCAATCGTGCGTCCTGCGCGACAGAGCATGTGGGCTCGACCAACGTGGTCGTCGCCAGCGACGATCCATCGCACACCGTCGCGACGATCGGGCTTGACCAAGTCATCATCGTGCGTACCAAGGATGCCACGCTCGTCTGCCGGGCCGACCTGGCCGAGCAGGTCAAGGACCTCGTGGCGCGTCTTCCGCCGTCGCTCCGCTGATGCCGCGCCTCCTCGCCATCGATCTGGGCGACAAGCGCACGGGCCTGGCCGTGGCGGACAGCGTGCTCCGCCTGCCCATGCCGCTCGAGGTGGTGCAGGCGACCACACACGACCTCGTCCGCGACGCTGTGCTTCGTGCGATCGAGAGCCATGACCCGACCGACCTCGTCGTCGGCATGCCCTTCAACATGGATGGCTCCGAGGGCCCGCGCGCACGCATCGTGCGCTCGTTCGTCGAGTTGTTGCGGCAGCGCACCAACCTGCCGATCCACCTCCAGGACGAACGTTGCTCGAGCATCGATGCCGAGGAGTTCCTGCAGCGCAGCGGCCGCACGCACGGCCAGAAGAAGGCGATCCGCGATGCGCTCGCCGCCTGCGTGATCCTGCAGGGATTCCTGGATGCGCAGGGCGCGTGAGGCGCCGCGTCAGGGTGACTGCACACCCGTGCACGCGGCGCGATCGAGGTACCAGCGAAGTTCACCGCCCGTCGGCACGATGCCCCGGATCGGCAGGGTCGCGGCATCGTCCGCGTCTGCACGCGCGACGCGCTCGAGCATGGCGTGCTTGGATGCGCCCATCACGAGCACGGCCACGAATCGCGAGGCGTTCAGCAGCCGGTAGGTCATCGTGACGCGCGCGGGCGGCGTGACGGTCGGCCCATCGTTGGCCACGACCAGCGCTTCCGGCTCCACGAGCGCCGGACTGTGCGGGAAGAGGCTCGCGGTGTGGCCATCGCCACCCATCCCCAGCAGCACGAAGTCGAGGCGATCGTGGCCGACCTCGCGCCAGGCGAGCGTCTCGCGCAGCGCCCGGTCGTAAGCCTCGGCCGCGCCGGGCAGGTGGGCATCCATCGGATGCACCTGATGCGGCGGGATTTCGACGTGCTCGACGATGGTCTCGCGGATGTGCAGGAAATTGCAGCGTTCATCATCGGGCGCCACACAGCGATCATCGACGACCCACAGGTGGGTGCGCTCCCACGGCAGCTGCCGGAAGCGCGGATCAACCATCAGGCAGCGGTAGAACGGCAGCGGGGTCGACCCGCCAGAGAGCGCCAGGTGGAACTCGCCATACGCCCGCACGCAGTTGTTGGCCTGCAGGAGCAGGTCCGCACCGAGCGATCCGTGCACGTCATCCGCCTCGATGCCCGTGACCACGCGGCCCGGGAGCGCCGGCACCGGGAACGAGTCATCGACGAGGTCGTAGGGATCGATCGCCATGGCTCAGCCGTCGTGCCAGGCGCGGCCGTCGCGCAGCATGAGGTCATCGGCGGCGCGTGGCCCCCATGAACCCTGCGCATAGTTGCCCACGATGCTCTCGCGCAGCGGCGCGCTGCGCGCATCGAGGAACGGCATGACGGCGCTCCACGCGCCCTCGACCTCGGTGCGGTGCTTGAAGAGCGACTGGTCGCCGCGCATGGCATCCACGATGAGCGGGCCGTACGCCTCGACCGGCTGACCGCCGAACTCCTTGCGGAAGTCGGCTTGCATGGCGATCGGTGCGATCGCCATGCGGCGACCGGGGACCTTGCTCTCGAAGCGGAGCTCGGCGCGCTCGCGGGGCGCGATCTCGATCACGAGGCGGTTGCCCTGCACGCCGCCGGCGCCGTGCGGCACATCCTTGAAGAGGTCGGCAGCTGGCGGCTTGAACTGCACCACGACCTCGGTGCGCTTGGCGCGCATGGCCTTGCCGGTGCGCAGGTAGAACGGCGTACCGGCCCAGCGCCACGTGTCCAGATGCAGCTTGATCGCCGCGAACGTCTCGACCGTCGAGCCCGGCGCCACGCCCTGCAGCTGCGCGTATGCCGGCTCGGGACCACCGCCGTACTGGCCGAAGGCTCCGTGGGTCGCAACCTCGGCAGCAGCCGTGGGACGAATCGCACCAATGAGCTTGATCTTCTCGCTGCGGATCTCGTTCGCCCGCATCCGGTTCGGCGGCTCCATCGCGACGAAGGCGAGCACCTGCATGAGGTGGCTCTGGATCATGTCGCGGACCGCACCGGTCTGCTCGTAGAAGCCCCCGCGCGTGCCCACGCCAACCGTTTCGGCGGCGGTGATCTGCACGTGGTCGATGTAGCGGTGATTCCAGACCGGCTCGAAGATGCTGTTGGCGAAGCGAAGCACGAGCAGGCTCTGCACGAGATCCTTGCCGAGGTAGTGGTCGATGCGGTAGGTCGAGTCCTCCTCGAACACCCGGCCGAGCGCGCGGTTCAGGCTCGCAGCGCTGGCTTCGTCGGTGCCGAAGGGCTTCTCGACCACGATGCGCTGCCAGGATCGGCCCTTGGGATCGATGCTGCACCAGCGCTTGCCTTCGCTCACCAGGCCTGCCTCGTCGATGCACTGCACGATCGGCTCGTAGAGCGACGGTGCCACCGACAGGTAGAAGAGGATGTTGCCGCGGGTCGCGCGCGCGGCAGCCAGCGCACCCAGGCGCTCGACGAGCGCAGGGTAGGCCGCCTGCGTCGCGGCATCGCCCGCGTGATAGAAGAGTCGCTCCTCGAAGGAGTGCCAGCGCGCGGGATCGAAGCCCTGCACCGAAGCCTGCACCGCCGTGCGCAGCTCCGCGCGCCAGCTCTCGTCGGTCTTCGCAGTCCGGCTCATGCCCAGGATCGCGGTCGACGGATGCAGCGCGCCAAGGCAGTGCATCTCGTACATCGATGGGATGAGCTTGCGATGGGTCAGGTCGCCGCTGGCACCCAGGATCAACAGCACGCACGGATCAGCGCCGGCGGGCGAGGATCCGGAGGACGATTCTGGGCGTTCGATCGTGGCAGGTGCTGTCGGCGCGGCCGTCATGGACGTTTGAGCATACGCCCCGGCTGTCGCGTCAGAAGAGCACTTGGTACTGGATGCCGACGTACATCTGTCCCGAGACGTCGCCGGCCGGCGGCTGGACATCGGGCAGCAGGCTGGCGCCCGGCGTCGCGAAACCATTGCCCAGGTTGTTCGCACTGAGCCCCTCGAACGAATAGCCCACGTCAAGCTGGACCTTCATGCTGTGCCCGTGGAAGTAGTGGCTCAGGTTCAGTTCCAGCAGGCTCAGCATGGGGTATGCGGCGTCGGCATCGGCTCCCGAGTCGCCGAGACTGTATCGAAGCGCTGCTTCCCACTTCTCGGCCAGCATCGTGCTGGCCTGCACCAGCGCACCCCACTGGTTCGACTGGCCGTCGTCGCTCTGCACGCGACGGAACACGCCCCACGTGTAGAGCGACCAGCCTGCCTGCTTGTGCATCAGGTCGGCCGTCACCTCGATCATCCAAGGATCGGCCGGGAACGGTGCCGAGGGGCTGGCCTTCTCGGCATCCACCGCCACCCCGAGGTTGGTGGCTTGTCCCTTCATGTCGAGCCAAGGCGTGTACTCCCGAAGCTCGCGCCAGGTCCCGTTGAGCTTCCAGTCGAATCGGCTGGAGAACGCCCAGTCAATCGCCAGGCTGTTGTCCCATGGCAGGTTGACCGTGTTGCCGGTGTTCCAGTCGGCTCCCCCGGGCGTCGATGGCGACCGCACCGTGATGCCGTCGAACCAGCCGCTGCGCCACATGAAGTGCTCCGTCTCCCACTCAAGCGCGATGCCCCGCGAGCGCGCAGCACGGAAGTAGTTGTTCAGCGCACTGCGCTCCATGAAGGTCGTGGTTGCGGACGGCAGCATCTCCTCGCGCGTGAACCCTGGCCGGAACTGGCCCATCTTCAACTGCAGCTCAGACGAGAGCACGCGGCCGACCCAGGCATCCTCGACGTCAGGAACACGTGGCGACGGCACCCCGCCCGGGCGCGACAGCTGCAGGGCGTACCGCCACTCCTTGCCGAACGCATGGCCATCCATGATGAACCGAGTGCGTGGATTCTCGAACCCCTGGGTATCGCCAAGGTCTTCGCGATGATTCCAGACGAAACGCAGCTGCATCTGGACGTTCAGGTGGTACCGGAAGTTGCCGTCGGCCGAGCTGATCTCGGTGCCCGTGGCATCGAGCCGGTAGAAGTTGTCGCCCTCGAACGGTCCGTCGGAGCCGACCTGCATCAGCGTGCGCGTACCTGCGTCAGCCAGCGCATCCTTCACGATGGCGCGGATCTCGTTCGCCCGCTCGGCATCGAGTGCTCCCTGCGACCGACTGCGCTCGAACGCACGGAGGTCGGCGCTCAGTGCATCTATTTCATGCTGGAGATCGCACTCGGGCGAACCTGCGAGGCTGGACGCCATGACCATCGCGGCAAGATGCATGATGGTCCTCTCCGGGGTGGCGACCTTGAGCCAGCTCAGGTCATGTCGACGATGCACGAGACCAGCGTGGCAACCACCTTCATGCCCCGCTCACCCTTGGGATCGATGAGCCAGAGCCAGTCGATGAAGAGGAACTCGAAGCGTGCGGCGAGCAGCGCAATGCGGCCCATGACCGTGAAGCCGAAGGCCGAACCGAAGGTGATCATCAGGAACCAGACGCCGACCCGCGCCGCACGGCCCACCGCACCCTTGTGCTCGACGCTGAAGACGAAGTAGGCGAGCGTGCAGAGCACGCCGACCACGATGAGCACGTTGCGCAGCGACGCCCACACGGCGAACGAACCATCGTCGCCGAAGGCCACCATCGGGAGCATCGTCGCGCGGACCTGCTCGATGATGTCGCTCTCGACGTGGCTCACCATCTTGAGGCCCGCGAACGTGCCGATGACGAACGCCAGCGGCCAGCGGCCCACGTGGCGGCCCAGCGGCGTGAGCTGCGAGAGCAGCATGAGACCCAGACCGAGCGGGATGAGTGCGATCGGGTTGAACGCGCCGCCCTCGAGGTTGGGCATGCACCACGCCTTGACCATGTCCGGCGCAAGGTTCGCCAACAGCTTGGGGACCAGCGTTTCCCAGAAGGCGACCACCATCCAGTAGCCGGCGCTCACCCCGATCACGATGCTCTCGGTGAGCTTGTAGGCGGGGTTGTCACCAGCCAGGAAGCTGAAGACGGCCAGCGTGAAGAAGGCCGCGAGCCACAGGCCGATGGTTCGATCCCAGGAGACGCGGATCGCCTGCTGGCCTGGCGCAGCCGACTCGGCCGCCCGGAACTGACCCGCGGTCCGGAAGAGGTCGCGCTCGATCGTGACCGCACCGTCGGTGCCGTCGGCAACGACCGACCACGTCACGCGGCCCTGCTCGTTCGTGGTCGACGCATACGACGTCGATTCCGTCTGGACATAGACGCGACCCATGCCCTCGCCGATGCCGGCACGGATCGCCACGAGCACGGCGATCACGAGGAAGAGCCCGATCCACCACCTGCCCTGAGCCGGTCCGGATGCATCCATGGTCGCGCCACTCATGGTGCCACCGCCTTGCACCGCTTCTGCGCGAAGTACATGGCGTTGCCCGCCACGATCAGCGCGATCAGCAGCAAGTGGCCGAAGAGCTGCGGCGCCATGCGGCGTCGGGCCTCGGTGTACCGAGGCGGCGTCACGCCATCGCCATCGATCGCTGCGCTCACCAGCGCCTCGTACTCGGCGGCGCCCTTGATGGCCGCAAGCATGCCGCGCAACTGGCCTGGGTAGTACGAATAGACCTGCGAGGCCTGCACGCCCGTGACCCCCGCGAGCAGGACCAGCCCGGGGTTGGAGCTCGACACGTACTGCACCCACTCCTTGCCGCCGGGATAGCCCGCACTGATCGTGATGACCAGCGGGAAGTCACCGACCTTGGTGATCCCCTCCATGATCGGCAGGCGATCGACCGGCGTGCCCGAGCGATCGACCGGGAACTGCTTGCGAAAATCCGTGCCGATCACCTTGAGCACGCCTTCGTTGCCGGTCTGGAAGCCCAGGTTCACGAAGTCCCGTCCGTTCACCCGGTCAGGGAAGTCAGCCTTGATCACGTTGGAGATGGTCTCTTCGGCCTTTGTCGGTCCGAGCGGCCAGAGCGCGATGACGACCGGCCTCAGCCGCTTGTGCATCAGGTGGCGCATGAACGACGTGGCCATCGGCGCGAGTTCGCCCTCGCTCGCGGGGTCGTAGTCGAAGCTCACGAGCACGCGCGAACCCTCAGGCAGAGCCTCGATGGCATCGAAGCACGCCTGCGACGGCGGCGTCGGCGACTCGGGGAACGTCTTGCCCGTCACGCCGTTCCAGAGGATCGGCAGCGCGACCGCCAGCATCATGGCGAGGTAGATCCATCGCCGATCGAGGCCGCCGCTCATGCGTCACCCCCGAGGTAGCTGCGATCGAGGCCCAGCATCAGCCGGATGCCCGTCGAAGCGACGCCGAGCGCGATCCCGATGATGATCGCGCGATTGCCGGCGGTGTTGAAGACATCCATGATCGTGACGGCAAGGTTCTCCAGCCGCAGACCGCTCGCCCAGTCGGGCAGCCATCCGGTGAGCACGACGCCGGCGAACGTGCGGCCGAGCAGGATCACGAAGGCGGTCGCCAAGAGCAGCGTCGCCTCGAGGTTCTTCGCGCGGAACGCGCGGAACGCTGCGCTCGCGACGTAGAACGCGAGCACCGCGAAGAGCGTCGAGGTGATCGGCGTCATCACGTAGAGGTAGATCCACCAGAACGCCGAGCCCTCGTCATCGGGCTTGCCGCTCCACGGGACCATCGGCGCAGATGGATCGGCGACGACGCCGACCTTGCCCAGGCCGACCCAGAGCGTGACGACGAAGGCCAGGAGCGTGACGGCCGAGTAGCCCCAGCCGGGTCCACGCGCGCTCAGGCGCATGAGCTGCACCTTCAACAGACTGCCACCGCCGAGGACGAACGCCATTGCGGCGAGGATGTTGAACCAGTCGGTGACGTCGTTGGCCCAGCCGGTGGCCATCGGCAGGAACGGGCTCACGAGCATGGTGAGGCCGCCGATCAGGCAGATGAGCAGCGCGACCGAGCGGCTCACGGCGCGACCTCCGCCGCGGGGCCGGTGACCGTTGCCGGCGAGAACGCCTCGATCGTCGCCATCACCACGCCGGCCGCCAGCGCCAGCGCGATCAGGGCCTTCGCGATGTCCTGCCCACGGAGCGTGCCCAGCTGGTCGGGCGCGCCGCTCAGGTAGGCGCTGGCCGCGAAGAACTCCTCGCCGATCAGCGTGTAGTCGCAGCTGGCAACGAAGAACGGCAGCTGCGCGGTTTCCGCGGTGCCCGCAATCTGGATCGCGCCGACCGCGTTGCCGTTCTCGGCCAGGATCAGGCTCTCGGCGAAGAAGCAGCCCATGTAGAAGCAGGCAGCGGGCTTGTCGCGCGCCATCGCACCGGCCGCGTAGGCGGCGTAGCCGAACTGCTCGTCGGTGATGTAGCGGATGCGCTCGGGGTCGTACCAGTCGGGCTGGCCCGCCTGCAGCGCCGCAGCCTGCACGCTCTCACGCGCGGCCTGCATGACGAGCGATCGACTCACCGGGACATCCAGCGTGGCGTCGTACTGCGCGGCCGTCCCGGCGACACGGCTCAGCACCGTGATGCCGGCCACGGTCATCGGGTTGTCCATGTCCTGGATCCCGGGAACGAACAGGATCGGCCGCCCCATCTCGGTGGCGCGCCCCACGGCTTCCTCGACGGCTTCGAGGCCCGCGATGCGACGGATCTTGGGCACGCTGCCGGCTCGCGCGGCGATCATGCTGGCCACGATGCACGCGCAGGTCGCCGCCAGCACCACCAGGAGCAGCAGCTTGTCGGGGTTCAGGAAGGATGCATCGGCGCCGAGCACCATGCGCGGAGCCTAACGCGCTCGAGGCGCGCTCGCCCGACTCCACGCGGCTCACTCGGCGATCAGCTCGACGTTGGCACGCGGCACCACGACCCGCTGGCCATCGGCCAGTGCCACTTCGAGGACGCGTGCCTTCGACCCGGAGCCGAGCACGGCCGGCTGCTCCGGCAGCGCGGCCACCGTACCGAGCGCCCCGAACCACGGATCACGGATCACGCGCACCGACGTGCCGATCGACAGTTCCCCGGCGGTCGCCCCGCCGCCGGCGTGGGCATCGCCCGTGGCTTCGTCAGCCAGCGGAATGACGATTTCCGGCCGCATCACGCCGGCGCGGATCTGGGTCGCGCCGTTCACGCTCGCGGCATGGCCGGCGTGGGAGACCAGCAACGCATGCGTGCGTGCGGCCATAGCGATGTCACCGAAGCCCTCGGTCACGACCAGCGTGATGCCGACCTTCTCGCTGCCGGTGATCGCCACGCCGAGATCGTGCCCCAGCAGTGCCTTCAGGTCCGCGTCATCGATGCCGCCCGACACGATCGCCGCCACGCCGAGCTCGATCGCCCGGCGGATCGCGTCGATGCTCATGCGGGCCCCACCAACCAGGATGCACCCGGCGTGCTCGCCGCGGATCGACGATGCCTCGAGCCGCTCCCCGGGCCGCGCGCACGCGATGGCGATCGGCCCGTAGGCCTCGCCACCGATGCCGAAGATGCCCTGCACGAGGGCCACGTCGTTCTCGACGACCGCGCCTTCGCTGCCGAGCACCTCGATCACGCGGCCGCTGGTGAACGCACGCACCTGGACCGGCTGCGCGGCACCGCGGATCATGACCATGCCGGTCGAGTCGCTCGCGCTCTCGATGGTGCCGGATGCCGTCGCCTTCACCGTGACCTTCATCATGCCGAAGATCCCCTTCGACTGCGCGATCGGTTCGTCCTTGGCGATGGCGGAACCGACGGGCTTCAGCAGCAGGCTTGGCACATCGCGCGGTGCGCACGAGAGCAGGTTGGACATCTTCATCGGCGTGATGTCGCCCTCGAGGTCCGTCTGTGCGACAACGTCGGTCGCCGCGACGAGGTCGCCGACCTTCACGGTGATGCGCCCGGTCAGGGGAAGGAGCCGTCGTGCTCGGTATCGCACGCGCGAGCTCACGGTCAATCCAGGTGTGTAGGCCTTGGCCATGATCGTGTCCTCAGTCAGGGTGCAGTTCGAGAGCCTTCGCCCACGCAGCGACCAGGCGCCTGCCCTCGGCTCCGCCGGGCACCGAAAGCGCGCGGCCGCGTCCATCGAGGATGAGGCCGACGCTGCCACCGCGCACCTCACGCTTGACCGCCACGCCGGGACCCGCGCCGACATCGAAACCCCGCTCCGGCACGACCTCGACCTGTGCACGCTCGCCGATGCGCAGCAGCTTCATCTCCTGAGCCATCAGCGTGCCCTCCGCGCTGCCGCCATCCCAACGCGCGCTCCAGCGCATGACGGGCTTGCCGGCGACCGCCGTGCCGGCCGGGGCGATGCACGTGCCGAGCATGACCAGGCAGTCGCGCTCGAAGACCTCCATCGCCGCACGCTCGTGCACGGTCGCGAGCACACCCAGGTGCGGCATCATGAAGATGCTGTCCTTGGCGA
The DNA here is from genome assembly GCA_030054235.1 of Bacteroidia bacterium. GTDB lineage: Bacteria > Planctomycetota > Phycisphaerae > Phycisphaerales > SM1A02 > SYIB01. The sequence continues at coordinate 4,269 of JASGCG010000004.1, read as the reverse complement.
GTTCGGTGAAGCCCTCCGGCTCGAAGGCATCGATGAGCATCGCCGCGGTCTGCTCCATTCGCGGGGCGTGGCTCAGCACGCCGCCGCTGGCCACCAGCAGGTCGAGCTTCATGCCGCTGACGAGCGAACGGCCGCCCTCCTGCTGGCTGAAGGCATCGCCGACGGTGCGCTGCTGCTGCACGCCCTTGAGCTCGGTCGCAAACGCCTTGTGCTGCACGTACGCCAGGCGCAGGGCTTCGCGGCTCACGGCCTGCTCGAACACCAGCGCCTCGTGCGTCTGCGGGATCGTGGTCGGCCGGATCATCTTGTTCTTGACCCGGTTGCGCAGTTCGCGCTCATCCATGTCCAGGTGCACCCAGCGCAGCACGTTCTCCATGCCGGCCTCGGCGCAGACGTTGCTGATCGAGTAGCTCATGCCGAGGTTCGCGCTCACCGTGCGGTTGAACGAGCCATCGAAGACGCTGAAGACGTCGGTCGTCGCGCCACCGATGTCGACGCCGACCACGTTGATGCCGCGACCTTTCGCGATCGCCTGAAGGATGTCGCCCACCGCGCCGGGCGTGGGCATGATGGGCGCATCGGCCCACGAGATCAGCCGGTCGTAGCCGGGTGCGTGCGCCATGACGTGCTCGAGGAAGACATCATGGATCGTCTCGCGCGCAGGGCCCAGGTGCTCGCGCTCAAGCGTCGGGCGCAGGTTGTCGACGACCTTCAGGTCGAAGCCACCGCCCGCGAACGTGCGCTCGATGGCCGGCCGCGCGTCGCGGTTGCCGGCGAAGATGATCGGCAGGCTGTACTCGCCGCCGAAGCGCGGCCGCGGCTTGGCGGGCGCGATCAGTTCCGCGAGCTCGGTCACCTTCTTCGTGTCGCCGCCGTCGGTGCCACCGGAGATGAGCACCATGTCCGGACGGAGTTCACGGATGCGCTGCACCTGCTCGTGCGGACGCCGGCGGTCGTTGCTCGCGATCGTGTCCATGACGATCGCGCCCGCACCGAGCGCCGCGCGCTTGGCGCTCTCGGCCGTCATCTCCTTGACGACGCCCGCCACCATCATTTGCAGCCCGCCGCCGGCGCTGCTCGTCGAGATGTAGACGTCGCATCCTTCGGTCGCCTCCGGCGACGCGCGCCGAACGATCGTGCCGTCATCGTTCACGAGTCGGCGGCCGCTGAGTTCCTGGAGCTCGGTCACGGCATTGGTCACGCCGAGCGTGACATCGGCGAAGGGCGCCTCGACCGTGGTTGGTGCCTCGGCACGGTGGGTCTGGCGGTACACGCCGTCCACGCACTCGATGAGGATTGCCTTCGTGGTGGTGCTGCCGCAGTCGGTGGCGACCACGACCTTGATGCGACTGGGGTCCTTGTGCATGGAAGGCGAAGGCTACGGATTCGCACGCAGGCTGCAAGCCGCCGCGCCGTCAATCCCCGCCGGATTGCGGTGGATTCCCGGCCTGCGCGCGGGCCTCGATCACCAGGCAGATCGCCTCGACGCTCCCTCGGCGCTCCAGGAGCGCAGCGAGCGTGCTGAACGCCGCGGGATCCGCCACGACCGACACGAAGGGCGTGAGCGCATGCATGGCATTGGCGCCGATCGCGTTGAGCGGCCTGAACGATTCCAGCGCCAGCAGCGCCGGCGCGACCATGCCCCGTCGCACGATTTCATCGGCAACCCGCCCCACGACCGCTGCCTCGGCATCGGTCAGCGTGGCTGGCCCAGGGGCTTCGACGGCGAAGGCGTGCCGCAGCGCCGCTCGCCACGAGCGCTTGGGTTCGTTCATGACGCGTTGCCTTCCCGTGTGACGCGTGTCGCGAGCCACCATGCGTGCCATGCTGCGAGCGCATGCTGCACACGCACGCGATCCGACGGTGGCACGCCATCCAGATGAAAGGAGATCGCGCCACGGCCGGCGACCCGGGCGAGCGTGGCACCGGACTCCTGCACCGTGACCATCGCCACCGATGACCACGGCAAGCGCCGTTGCCGGAACGGACCGGCGCGAACGATGCCCTGACCATCGATCGTGCAACGGCACCCGGCCCAGCCCTCTGCGCTCACCGCGATCAGCCCCACCGCCGCGAGCGCGCCCACGAACCACTCTTGCGCGGCCAGGCCGACGGCGAGCGCCAGCGCCGCGATCACCAACGCGAGCGCGACCCGGCGGCCCGGTCGCTCGCGCGCCAGGCACTCGGACCACTGGATCGCTTCGGGCATCGCCACGCAGCGATCCTACGATCCGGGCATGCCGAGCACCGTCCTGGACCTCAACGCCGCCGAGATCGAGACCACGCGCGAGTGGGCCCGCTGGGCCGACGCCAACGATCCGCTCGCACCGTTGCGCGATCGATTCGAGCTTCCCCGCGGCGCTGACGGTGCACCGCTGGTGTACTTCCAAGGCAACTCGCTCGGACCGATGGCACGGCGAACCCGCGAGCTCGTGCAGGAGGTCATGGACCAGTGGGGTTCGCGCGGGCACTACGCGCGCATCGAGGGCGCCCGACCCTGGATGGACTATCACGCCCACGCCCGCCGCACGCTGGCCGCGCTGGCCGGCGCGCGCGAGCACGAGGTGGTGGCCATGGCCGGCCTCACTGAAACGCTGCACCTGCTGATGGCCTCGTTCTGGCGCCCGCACACCGGCCGGGATCGCATCATCATGGAGTCGACGGCCTTCCCGAGCGATCGCTACGCCGTGCGCAGCCATGTGCAGGCTCGTGGCTTCGATCCTGATGCGTGCATCATCGAGGTGCCGCCGCGCGCGGACGGCCTGCTGCACGCCGAGGACTTCGCGCGCGCGTGCCTCGAGGCCGGCGATCGTGCGGGCCTGCTGCTCGTGGGCGGCGTGAACTACGCCACGGGCCAGCTGCTGGAGCTGGGTGCCTTGGTCCGGGCAGCGCACGCTGCGGGCGCTTTCGCATGCTTCGACCTGGCGCACGCGATGGGCAACGTGCCGCTCTCGCTGCACGAACTCGGTGCCGATGCGGCCGCGTGGTGCGGCTACAAGTACCTCAACGGTGGGCAGGGCGCGACGGCAGGGCTCTACATCCATGAGCGCCACGGACTCGACACATCGACGCCGCGCTTCGCAGGCTGGTGGGGCGTTCCGCTCGCCACGCGCATGGGGATGGAGCGTGACTTCGTCGCGACGCCTGGTGCCGATGGCTGGCAGGTCAGCGGACCAAGCGTGATCGGCATGGCGCCGCTCCTGGCGAGCCTCGAACTCTTCGATGCCGCGGGCTTCGATCGCCTGCGCGCGAAGTCGCTGCGGCTCACCGCCTTCCTCGAGATGCTCCTGCGCGAGCGCGTGCCCGAGGCGCGCGTGCTCACGCCGGCGGCCACGCATGAACGCGGTGCGCAGCTCTCGATCCAGCTCGACGATCGCTGCATGGAGCGGCACGCGCAGCTCCTGCCTGCGGGCATCGCCTGCGACACGCGCAGGCCAAACGTCATCCGTGCTGCGCCGGCCCCGCTCTTCAACACGTTCGACGAGGTCTGGCGATTCGTGGACACGCTTGCCGGCACGCGCTGAGCCGCACTCGCGCGTTTTTTGCAGCACGATCCCGACGGCGTCCGACCGGCCCGCTTCAGTCACCGGTCTCGCTGCTGGCCTGCGCCTGCTGCGGCGCCTTGCGCTCGGCGGTGAGCATGAGCACCGCACCGCCCACGGCCACGAAGCCGCCCATCCATTGCAGGCCGGTGAGCCGCTCGCCGAACACGAAGGCGCTGGCTGCACTGACCAGGAAGGGCTGCAGCTGCAGCACGCCACTGGTGATCGCCACGCCGAGCCGCGCGATGGCGACGTAATAGAAGACGTGGCCCGCGGCGATCCCGGCCACCGCACTGATGGCCAGAAAGAGGAGTTCGCGCGATCCGAGCGATGGCACGTACGCACCACCGTCACGGCCGAACGCCAGCATGAGGGCGATCAAACCGATGGCCGTGAGCTGGCAGATCACCGCGAAGGCCAGGACCGGGTGGTACGGCGCCATGAAGCGCCTCACGCTCAGGCCGTAGCAGGCGTAGCCAAGCCCCGAGCAGACCGCCATCAGCACGCCTGATCCGTTGGCACCACCGAGCGAGAACTCGCCGCCGAAGAGCACCGGCATGAGACCCGTGATGAGCAGCGCGAATCCCACGAGGTACCGCGCGGTGCGCATCACCGCACGCTCCGCAGGGAACAGGAACCATGCACCGAGTGCCACGAAGATGAGCTGGCTCCTGAGGCCGAAGGTCACGATGCCGGGCGTGGCCATGCCGAACGCCGCGGTGAAGCA
>JASGCG010000175.1 GCA_030054235.1 Bacteroidia bacterium | reverse complement strand
ATGTCGCCGAAGGCTTCGTCGTCCTTCGCTGCAGCGAGGCGCGGGAAGATCGCCGTCGCGATGGCGATGCCGAAGACCCCCAAGGGAAACTCGTAGAGCCGCTGCGCATAGTTGAGCGTGGTCTGCGCACCGGCCTCGAGCGGATAGTCGAAGCCAAGGATGGTGGGGCCCACGACCGCTGGCCAGCTCGCGATCAGGCTGTCGACGAAGGTGTTCAGCTGCAGCACGCCGAGGCCGAGGGCCGTGGGCACGAACCGAGTGAGCACCGTACGGAACGACGCGGCCGCAGCCTCGGTACGCCCGCCGGGCCAGGCGCCAGCACGCCGCAGCGCCCACGCACTCCAGGCCACCTGAAGGATGCCGGCGATGAGGACGGCCCAGGCGATCGATCGGAATGCGGCGGGACCCTCGACGCCGTGCAGACGTGCTCCCGCGAACGCTCCCGCGACCATGCCCAGATTCAGGATGATCGGCGCCGCCGCGGTCGGCGCAAAGACCCCGCGGACCTGCAGCACTGCGCCGACGAGCGCGACCAGGCAGACCATCGGCATGTACGGCAGCATGATCGCCATGAGTTCCTGCACGAGCTCGGCATCCTCGCGGTCGAGCAGGCCCTCGACAGCCAGGAGCAGCACGATGCCCGCCGCGGCGATCACGGTCATGCCCACGGCGAATCGCCCGAAGACCATCGCCGAGAGCGCCCGCGCGCTCTCGGGGTCGTCGCGGTCCAGGCGCGCGTACTCAGGCAGGAACGCCGCGCTCAGCGCACCCTCGCCGAAGAGCCTCCTGAAGAGGTTCGGGAGCTGGAACGCGAAGAAGAACGCGTCGGTGAAGGCGCTCATCCCGAACAGGCGGCTCATCGCCGCCTCGCGGACGAGACCGGTCACCCGGCTGGCCATCGTCATCAGGCTGACGGTCCGCGAGTCTCGTTCGAGCGTTCCAGCCATGTGGTAGGGTGATCGGCATGAAGCGCGCGCTTGGTGCAATCACGGTCCTCGTCGGGGCCTGCTCGGCCCCGCCCACGCTCATGGACAGCGACATCCCGCAGGTCCCGGGCCTGCTTGGCGTGCAGTCGATCGGCGTCGAGCGCCAGGACGGGCGGCTCATGCGCGGCACCTTCGTCTCGCGGGGAAAGGTGACCGACGCGCTGGCCCAGTCGCAGGCGATCGCCGGCACGGCGACCGCCAATGGCTGGTCAGTCCGTGGCCCTGATGGGACCCGCAACGATGCGCGCCTTGAATTGACGAAGGACAGCCGCATCGTGCGCTACGAGGTCCGGGCCGATCGCGTGGATCCCGACATGGGCCAGGCGATCGTGACCGTGACGCCGCAGGATGCCGCACCGGCCCCGGGCAGTCCGGCCGCCACCAAGTGAAGCCGTGACTGCGTGAGGCCGCCACCATGTGAAGCCGCGACCACGTGAGGCCGCCACCACGTGAGGCCGCCACCAAGTGAGGCCGCGACCACGTGAGGCCGTGCGCATGCCCGGCGTGCGGGCTTCGATGCATGCGTGCGCGTGTCAGCCCGTGAGCGCTCGCTCGGCGAGCTCCGCAGCATGTCGACCGCTGGCGATCGCGCCGTTGATGCTCGCATCGCCGACCTGATCGCCCGCGAGGACCAAGCCCCGCTCCGGCATCGCGGTGCCCTCGGGCGGACGGTCGCCGGCGTGCTGCCGCGGCAAGGCATGGTCGATCCGCTGTGCACGCAGCAGCCGCCACGATTGAGGAGCCGTTGAACCGAACCATCCGCAGAGCTGTTCCCGAACCGCGGCTTCGATCGTGCCGTCGGCGTGTGCGAGCCAAGATGGATCGACCACGTTGGCCGACCATTGCACGCGGCCTGCAGGCGCGTAGGAAGGCTGCACAGCACTGACGGCAGCGGCGTGGTTGATCGGCCCGCGCGAGATGCCATCCAAGAAGAGGATCGGGCTGCACATTGCGCTCGGAGCATCGGCGCGGGTGAGGTCGAAGGTGAACTGCATCGTGGAGCACCACGGTCGCTCGGGCAGCGATGGCACGAGGTCGCGCGTGGACGGACCATCGGTGGCCACGACGATCGCCTTCGAGGCGATGCGGCCATCAGGGACATCAACCGTCCAGCCGGAAGCTGATCGATCGATGCTGCGCACGCGTGTGCCGAGACGGATGGTGCCGGGCGCGAGGCGAGCCGCCATGGCAACCGGCAGCGCACCCATGCCCTGCTCGGGCAGCGTGGCCCGGCCGCGCGCGAACATCGAGAAGCGGAAGCCGAACGCCGCAACATCGGCCTGGAGCGATGGATCGAGGAACACGCCCGCGAAGAACGGGCGCAGGAACGCTTCGATGGTCGCGTCGCTCACGCCGGCGTTCGCCAGCAGCGCGTGCGCAGAGGATGCACCGAGCGAAGGCAGCGCACCGCCTCGCCACGCGCGCCAGGCGAGCGGCGCGAGGGCGCGTGCATCCGACCACGGCATGCCGCCGGCGACGACGTCGATGATGGCGCGCGCTGGATGACGGAGCGGATTCGTGATGCGGCGCCAGCCATCGCGCGTGCGGTGGTGCGCACCGGCGATGAACGGACGAAGCCCGAGCGACGATCGGTCGACCACGTGCGGAAGCTCGGGATACGCATCGAGCAGCACTTGGAAGCCCCGATCGACGAGGTGGCCGTCGATGCGATCGGTGCGCACGCGGCCGCCGACGCCATCGCTCGCCTCGAGCACGAGGCACGATCGCCCGCGAGCCTGCAAGGACTGCGCGCACGCGATGCCCGCGAGCCCGCCACCGATCACCGTCACGTCGACCATGCTCACGCGTCAGCCTTCCTTCCGCACGGATCCATCCACGGGCATCCGGAACGGCTCGGCGCATTCGCTGCAGCGACCGACCCCGGATTCAGCCACAGCGCCGCGAAGGTCATGGCCGCACGCAAGGCACTCGATGGATTCCTTGGAGCGGATCCCGCGCGCTGCACGGCGTGACCACCAGAGACCTGCGCTGGCTGCCACGGCCAGCGCCACGGCATCGAGCACCAAGCGCATGCCGGGATCGACCTCGGGGCCCAGATACGGCTGCAAGGCCTCGAGGCGACGGATCGAGAGCGCGATCGAGGCGGCCATGATGAGCACGAGCACCAGGCCAGCAAGGCCGACCGGCACGAGGCCAACGCGAATCCAGTGACGATCCGGAACGCCACCGAGCGAACGCGAGATCGATGCCATCCAGGTGGAGCCCGGCACGAGCGCACCGCACGCGGCGCAGGCAGGTCCGTGCACGCCCGCCGCACCGCAGGCCGGGCAGCATCGTTGCGCGCGCACGCGGGCTTCCATCGAACGCATCATGACGACGATCGTGGCGTGCAGCGCCACCGCCACGCCGAGCGTTGCGCCGATCAACGCGCTGTGCATCGGCTTGATCGGCTGACGCAGCAAGGATTGTGCCGTGACCAGGAGAACGCCACCCGCCATCGCGCCGAGCGCGGCACTTGCCGCACAGGCCATCCAGGCCTGCGGCCGGTCGATCACCATGCGCCACGCCAACGCACGCATCGCATGGCCGGGCGCGCGTGGATCCTGCTGCACCGCGAGGATCACGAGCGTGGCGATCGTGATGCCGCAGAGGTTGGCCACGGCATCCTCGATGCCCGCATGGCGATGCACGAACGGCAACGCCTGCGTGACCTCGTCGAGGATCGACCACGCGGTCGCTGCAAGTGCGAAGAGCGGCACGCTGCGGATGAACCCCGTGGGCCACCAGACCAGCGCAAGCGTCATGAAGGCCACGGCATGCAGCACCTTGTCGCTCCCACGCATCGGCAGGTCGAGCTGCAGGTTGGGCCAGTGCGTGGCGGTGAACACGATCGCCAGGGCCATCCACGCCAGCGCGCGCCACCACAGCGTGCCGCGCGCACCGGGTTGCATGGGTCAGGCCCCGGCCGCAGGAGCATCCTGCGTGGGTATTCCGGCGGCGGCCTTCGCCCGCTTGGCACGGGGCTTGGCTGCCGGCGCAGGCTCGGCCTCGGTTGGCCACCAGCGTTCGACCTGGTGCAGCGCAATCTGCATGTAGTCGCCGGCGCCCGGGCACTGCGGCGCATAGTCGAAGATCGTCTGGCCGAAACTCGGAGCCTCGGCAAGCTTGATGTTTCGCCGCACGGGCGGTTGCAGGATCGCGCAACCATCCCAAGGCAGGCCGGAGCCCTCGTAGCGCGCGAGCTGCGCCGCGATCTCATCGACGACGGCGCGGCCGTGCAGCGACTGCTGCTCGTGCTGGCAGAGCAGGACGCCCGTGACGCGCAACCGTGGATTCAGGCCTTGCGACACCATGTGCACCGTCTCGAGCAGCTTCTCAAGGCCACGCAGCGCGAGGTAGTGCGCGAGCATCGGCAC